>JAFDDS010000253.1 GCA_019310745.1 Deltaproteobacteria bacterium
TAAGAGAAGAATCTAATACGGTGAAAGGGCTTTTTATAAGCTCTGGTAAAAATCCATTATGGATGGGAAAGTGGATAAAGCCAGTGCCGGGCATGATTGTAAGCCCCTTTGGTTGTAGGTGCATCATTAATGGCATGGAAAGATCCCCACATTCAGGTGTTGATTTGAAAGCAGAAGAAGGTGATCCGATCAAGGCTCCTAATAGGGGAATAGTGGCCCTCGTGGCACATCATTTTTTTAGTGGTTTAAGTATAGTTATTGATCATGGGGGAGGCATCCAAAGCATGTACTTTCATTTAAGTAAGGATTTTGTGAAGGTAGGTCAGTTAGTGGAAAAAGGCACTATTATTGGGCTTGCTGGTTCTTCAGGCAGAGTCACTGGACCTCATCTCCACTTTGGTATAAGGCTCAATAATGGGCGGATTGACCCTATACAACTAATCGAGATAAGTGGGAGATTAGAAAGATAATGAAAGAAAATAAATTCGAAGATGCGATGCGAGAATTGGAGGACATTGTAAAACAGTTGGAGAGCGGTGACCTGCCCCTGGAAGAATCGCTCAAGATCTTTGAGAAAGGGGTTACTTTATCACGATTTTGTTTTAACAAATTAGAAGAAGCAGAAAAAAGAGTGTCTATCCTGATTAAAGATGAAGGCGGCATGAAAAGAGAGCCATTTGAGTATGAGGCAACTGAAGGTGTCCATAAAGATTAAACAATACCTTGATGAAAGAAAAATGCTCGTGGATAAGGCATTAATAAAATTCATGCCCACACCATCCGGATTGGCGAGTGATGTTATCAGGGCAATGAATTATAGCCTCTTTGCCGGAGGAAAGAGAATCAGGCCGATTCTCTGCATAGCCGGTGCAGAGGCAGTTGGAGGATCTGTTGATAGTGTTGAGCCTGTTGCCTGCGCAATCGAACTCATTCATACCTATTCCTTAATTCACGACGATCTTCCGGTAATGGATAATGACGACTTCCGTAGAGGTAAACCCACAAACCATACGGTGTTTGGGGAGGCGGTAGCGCTTTTGGCTGGAGATGGCTTGCTAACCCTCGCATTTAACCTGATGGCTGGCTATGGAGCAGAAAAAAAGGTTGAGAAAAAAGCGCTGTTACGGGTAATAGATTTGATTGCCTCAGCCGCTGGCTACAAAGGTATGGTAGGCGGACAGGTGGTAGATATCACCTATGAAGGTAAAAAGGCAGATCCTCCTGTGGTAGAATACATCCACAGACACAAAACTGCCGCCCTTATAGCTGCCTCAGTTACAGCAGGGACCATTCTGGCAGGAGGCAATAAGGATGAGGAAAAATCTATCAACAGATATGGGCAGCAAATAGGATTAGCATTTCAGATAGCCGATGATATTTTAAACATAGAAGGCGACAAGAAAGTTATGGGCAAGGGGATAGGCAGTGATAAGGAGAGGGGAAAGATTACCTATCCGTCTGTCTTTGGAACCGCTGAGTCAAAAACTATTCAAAAAGAACTCATTGAGAACGCAATAGACTCTCTCAAAGGATTTGATACCAGAGCAGAACCACTCAGAGACCTGGCCCGATACATTATTGAAAGGAAGACATAGGGAGAGGAACGAGTAGGCAGTAAGGAGTAAGCAATAGTCAGTAAGGATTGGGAATTGTGAATTAAGGAATTGAGGAATTTTTTAACAGACAACATACAACAGACAACGGACGATTTAAAAATATGAAACAAGAAAATAAAAACACGCAATTAACAAAGCCTTTCCTTAATCATATAAACAGTCCAGTCGATTTGAAAGGGTTAAAAATAGCCGATTTAGAGATACTGGCCAGTGAAATACGGGATCTTATTGTTGAAACGGTTTCACGAAACGGAGGACACCTGGCACCAAGCTTGGGTGTGGTGGAATTAACCATTGCGCTCCACTACGTGTTCAATGCGCCACACGATAAAATTATCTGGGATGTTGGGCACCAGGTATATGCCCATAAGATTATCACTGGCCGAAGGGAACGATTCCATACCTTAAGGAAACACAAAGGGATAAGTGGATTTCCCAAAAGAGAAGAAAGCCCTTACGATTCCTTTAACACCGGTCATTCTGGAACCTCTATCTCTGCTGGTCTGGGAATCACAATAGCCAAATCTATTAAGGGAGATAACAATAAGGTCATAGCAGTTATTGGGGATGGGGCAATGACTGCTGGTATGGCCTTTGAGGCCCTCAATCAAACAGGTCATACCGAGAAAGATTTGATTGTTGTGCTGAACGATAATGAGATGTCCATAGCCAAAAACGTTGGGGCATTGTCCTCCTTTATCAGCCGAAAGATATCAGAACCCCGGTTCGTTAATCTAAAAAAGAGCCTGGAGAATTTTTTTCTCTCAATACCGGGTGTTGGTAAAAATGTATTTGCCCTATTAAAAAAAAGTGAGGATTCCCTGATTGGTCTCCTTACACCAGGCATGCTTTTTGAGGCCCTGAAATTTAGATACATAGGCCCGATAAAAGGGCATGATATTAATCTTCTTATCAAGACCTTTAAGGACGTGTCCTTGTTAGAGGGGCCGGTTCTTGTTCATGTATTGACTACCAAAGGCAAGGGTTATGAACCGGCTGAAAAAGATCCCACATCGTTTCATGGGATTGGCTCTTTTGATATAGCCACAGGCTTGCCTAAGATTCGGTAGGACCATGATTGACTTAGCCGGTAAAGATGAAAAACTTTTTGCCATTACTGCAGCCATGCGCGAAGGTACAGGGCTTACCGAGTTTGCCAGTGCATATCCAGATCGCTTTATAGATGTGGGTATTGCTGAGCAGCATGCTGTAACCTTTGCTGCAGGCCTGGCTACAGAGGGATTTAAACCTGTGGTTGCCATCTATTCTACCTTTCTCCAGCGCTCCCTTGACCAGATAATTCATGATGTTTGTCTTCCAAATCTGCCTGTCATCTTTGCCCTTGACAGGGGTGGCTTCGTTGGTGAGGATGGGCCTACACACCATGGTACCTTTGATCTCTCTTACCTCAGGATCATCCCGAATATGACTGTCATGGCCCCAAAGGATGAAAATGAATTAAGGCATATGCTATACACCGCACTTAATGCCCATAGCCCGGTTGCTATTCGTTATCCGAGAGGGAAAGGCGTTGGTGTTCCAATTGACAATGAGTATACAAAAATCCCCATAGGCGAGTCAGAGATTTTAACTGATGGAAAAGATTGTCTCATCTTAGCCCTTGGAAACAGAGTGGACCCTTCCCTTGATGCTGCTATGGATCTAAAAAAGGAGGGGTATTCAGTGAGTGTTGTTAACTGTCGATTTGTAAAACCATTGGATCCGCGGTTATCTGACATGGCGGCACGCACTGGAAAAGTTCTCGTGGTAGAAGAAAATACACTCCAGGGTGGATTTGGTAGTAGTATTCTGGAGTTCTTTGCTGATCAGGGATTGTCAAATATAATAATAAAACGGCTTGGAATTCCGGATATCTTTGTTGAGCATGGCCCTCAGGACCTTTTACGAGAACAATACGGGATTGACAGAAAAAAGATCATAGAAGAGGCCAGAAAGCTCTGTAGTTACCATGGTCCAGTTAAAGAAAAGACTTGACCAGCTCTTGGTTGAAAAAGCGTTAATTGATAGCAGGCAAAGGGCAAAAGGATTAATAATGGCCGGCATGGTCACGGTTGATGGAAAAATGGTAGATAAACCTGGCCATCTTATAAATCCCTCGTCTTCCATTAACCTCATTGGTCCTGATCATCCCTATGTGAGCAGGGGTGGAATTAAACTCGAAGCAGCCTTAAAAGAGTTCTCAATAGATGTAAAGGGACGTACCATTCTGGATGTGGGGGCATCCACTGGAGGATTTACCGATTGCCTCCTTCAATATGGAGCAACAAAGGTAATTGCTGTTGATGTAGGATATGGACAACTGGCATGGACACTTAGAAAGGATCCACGGATTGTGGTATTGGAGAGAACCAATATCAGGCAGCTGTCAAAATCGGAAATAAGAGAACATATTGATGGAGCAGTAATTGATACATCATTCATTTCATTAAGAACAGTCGTACCCGCCACATTAAAACATTTAGAAAAAGATTGTTTCATCCTTGCACTTATTAAGCCACAATTTGAGGCAGGGAAAGGCATGGTAGGAAAGGGTGGCGTAATTCGAGATAAGGATTTGCAAAAAAGTATTGTGAGTGATCTGATCGCCCACTTTAAGGAATTAGGCCTGGCTGTTCACGGAACATTTGAATCCCCCATCAAAGGGGCCAAGGGAAACAGAGAGTTTTTTATATATCTTTCATGCCTCCACGCTTAGAGGAATTGCTTGAAAAATACAAGCATGAATTTCCTTATCAACACTGAAGATAAAAGGAGAACATCATGAAGCATGTGAACGTCTTTCTTGACGTTGAGGCTGATGACGAATTATTAGGGCGAATAGTGATTGAATTACACACAGATATCGTTCCCAAAACAAGCGAGAATTTTCGTGCCTTGTGTACAGGTGAAAAGGACTTTGGGTTCAAGGGCAGTACGTTTCACAGGATCATCCCGAACTTCATGCTTCAGGGTGGCGATTTTACCAATCATAACGGGACAGGTGGTAGGTCGATCTACG
>JAFDDS010000254.1 GCA_019310745.1 Deltaproteobacteria bacterium
CCCACAAATTCTACTTTTTTCATTGGCTGCAGTTATATATCCCCTTGAAGCCTCTTCCAAAAATCCTTTTCTGTATCTTTCCAATCAGGTCCAAACCTCTCATTGTAATAGAGAGCAAACCTGTCGAGCCAACGCGACCAAAAATTTTTCCCTTGTTCTTTGGCTTCCAAGATATCGTTCAGATAGGTTGTTATTTCGGACATCTTCTCTTTAGGCACATAATGGGCTGCACCTTCTTTGTAGGATTTGACAGTCTCTTCTGGGCTTAGGGCATGGGCGGTCAACATAACAGCCATTACCTTTCTCTTGTTAGCAATTTCCAACAACTTATATCCATCAACCCCCATGATGTCCAAAACGGCTATATCAAAATACTGAACTTCAAGCAGATCTTTGGCTTCTTCAAAGCTGGAAGCTTTCACGACATCACACATCGGGAGTAGCTCTTCCAAGGTTTCCAATATATCGGGTTCGTCATCTACGATAAGAAGCCTCTTAAATTTTAACCAATTGTTTGTCATGACAATTCCTCTCTATTTTAATGATTCTTGTCAACATCTTCAATCCTATAAAAAAACAGTTTACGAATCTATATCAAAATTTTCCGAATAATCAACAAATAAAATCCAACCATCCTGGCTCCATTTTCTTCTCTTGGTTATGGCACACAAGCTGGGATGGTCTGTTTATTTCATGCTAAAGAACAAACGGGCCTTTGATCAAAATAAGTTCCTGGGCCTATATCGGTGCAGTGATGGCGGTGATGTTCGTTCTAGGGACGATTATCGCGAAACTGATACACCGATAGATGCTTTGAAAGGGGGGATTAGGGATCTTTTTCTCATATATGCTAATTTCCAGAAAAATTCATTCCTTCTGAAATAATTTGGTGGCGCCCTGGTATCTGCTGAAGTTATCGCAAAGAAATGCTTTTGCTTACCCTAATTTCTAAGGGTAGCTAGGGCAACTTTTTAACCATTTCTGAAAACTCTTCCTTGCTAAAAGCCCTAAACGTCGTAGTTCTGACATTCCCACCTGAGCCTAACGCCATAGCGAAGGTCACTGCGTGTTCGTCACTGGGGAATTCACCAATGGCCACATAGTCGTATTCCCCCATGACTGAATAGAAGCCTATAACCTTGGCTCCCATTGCTTCCGCCCCTTTTATGGCATCTTCGACACGACCGGGTGCTTCCTTGATATTTTTTATCCCCTGATCTGTCAATTTATATAAGCTAATAAAAGTTGGCATCGGAATACCCTCCTTTCGATGAAAAATTACCAGAGCACCACCGTCACACAGCCTAAGTGGACCGACCAGTCTAAAAATATCCACTCGGACTTCATGTGAAAAGATTTATCTACTACCTTTTAATGAGTATAGAAAAAATTAAAGCTCTCATATCCCGACAGAAGCAACGTCCTGTTAAGCGCATTTTGAGCGGCTTCTCCATTGAATCTTGACCCGATTCTTTGGTTAAAGATGAGAGAAACCAGTGTCTATTTCAGTGAGAAAAGAGAACTAGAAGTTGAGGAACTATTTAGCAGGCGAAGTAAGATAATTGTGAAATCTATCTGAGCGCCAAATTCAGGTGTGAAATTGAAATTCCGGGAAAGTATACTATTAATTTCTTGATATGCTGAAACACATTTTATGTCAATAGAAATCCGCCGAGGAAGCTGCAATTTGGGATTATAGAAATATCAGGTACCTTGCCAGAAGACCAAGTATCATCTGAGTGCAGATATCATTAATTCCTCGTAGCTTCCGGGAGTTTACAGTTAGCAGCTATCAAAGGTCCGCATAACGGGCTCTTCAGCTGCAGCCATTATTTGTCGACTGAAAGAGCAAGGTTAGACAATTAATTTCATTAATACAGAAATAGTAAATATAAAAAAACCTACAGCTATCTATACGTAACATGGATAGGCTGGGTGAACAGTACTACCTGTAACAGAGTATCCTTCCATCTCGCTGATTTTATCGAATAGCGGAAAACTAATCATTTATCACATGCCGCTCTGCAGGCTTTCATTTGAAGTTACCTGCTATTTTGGGCAGGACTTTATCACGCTGAATGTATGAGATTTGGATGAAATATGAAAGTGGGAGAGAATCCTTTATATACAATGTTGGCAAGGTATCTGGAATTAGCGACTGAAGTCGTTTTGGAACCCATTTACACAACTACCCTTTATCCTTCAATTTCAAAAGTTATTGAATTATTTAAGCCCGTCCCCCGTTATTACATATTATTGATACAAACACCCAACATATGACACCCATTTACAATCCATACTCACAGATTGTATATTCTGCAATTGGACGCGATGTCAGAGATGTAATCATAAATGGGAAGATATTTTATAGAGATAGACATTTCATAACCCTTGATAGAAATGATATTATGAATGAAGTAAAGAGACTCAGCGGGCGGATAAAAAATAGCTGATGAGAAATCTATTATTCCCATCTGAGTAAGAAATTACACTATATTTCATCACACAGAGAGAGTGATAGAAGTAAACAGGCAAATGAATATTACTCTATATATGAGACTGGATTAGGAGAATATTTGGCTCATGTTTGGCTGGGAACCGGCCTCACCTTATGGGGGGCAATAAACCACATCAGTACTGCAGAGGCTAAAAAGGAGCCCAGAA
>JAFDDS010000255.1 GCA_019310745.1 Deltaproteobacteria bacterium
GCTCTTCCCGAAGGCTATCTATATAGGGTTTGGCAATATGAACCAGATTCGTTTCTAGGGACTTCTTTATCGCCACTCCAAGAGTCATGGCCGAAGGTCCTAATTGGAATTTTTTGGTTTCCTGATTCTGCTGGAGAAATCCTTTTCTGGACAGGACATGCAGGAGCCTGCTGACCGTGGATTTATTAAGGCCCATCTTTTCACTTAGCTCAACCGTTCCTATTTCCTGGTTATGCGGTGTAAAGACCATCAAAATATTCAGTGCCTTCTCAACCGCTTTGTGGGTGCTCATTACCGATTTCACGCCTCAAATGATAGTTTCTTTTCATGCAACCTTATTGCGGTATATGGAATTATCTATCTTTTAATAAATGAATTCCCTTTTGTCAATAAACATTTGCAATGTCCTATTTTTTTATCTGAGAGTCAGAGGTTTTAAGGCGGTTCGGTTCTGTGCTACGTTAAAGGCAGTTGGATTGAACATCTTCAGGGCAACTGCCGCCCAAAGGGCGGTTAACAATAGTAGTGTAGCCCATGGAGTGGTTTTATCCGCTCAAATGCATGCTGTCTTTGTTGTCAAAGAACATTTTGTGATGGTCTGGCGCCAATTGGGAAATTATTTGATTCCTTTTTCATAGGTATGGGTATATGCGTATGCCAACTGCGTAAAGGGTGTCTGACTTTTTACGAAACTGTCATGATTTAATGTCGATAATAATACAATTGGGGTATGCACTTGACTCCAGTGGCCACAACATATAGTGTTGTGTAATATGGAGGAAGATTCTCCGAAAACATTGGTTGAATTTGAAGAACGTTTCAGCTCGGAAGCCGCCTCATCAAGCCATCTATGATGCATAAAATTTGACATATCAGCCGGGGAAAACCGTGAAAACAATCCTTTAGTTGATCTAATTTGTAGTGCCCAAATATGGATCGAGCTATACCTAACTTCTTGATATTACATAGCTTTTTTTATGGGCACGAACTTCGTTTAAGATATATCTTGCGTTTATGATCCTATTCTCGATACGGAGCGTACACTCCTTTACAGGCTCTATGATTACAGGTGCTAATAAGCAAGATCTTTTTTTTCGTCTACTGTTTTTTCGATTTTTCCCAAAAGTCTTTCGGCCCAGTCTATGAAGTATTTTTCATCAGACTGCGAAGCCTTTTGCAGCAGAGCCTTTGCTTCTTCTTTGTTTTCTTTTCCTTTTAATTCCAAGAGAACTTCAGCAAGGTATATTTTTCCTTCTATTTTTTCATTGAAATATCGGGTTTTTTGGTACTCCCGGTATAATGTGAGGGCCTTTTTTTTATCTTTGTACGGCCAGGGGACAACAGCCCAGAAACGGCCGAGCGAAAGCATGGGACCAGCCTCGTTATACATCTTATCCAACTCATAGGCCTTCTCTAAACTACTCTGAGTTTTGCTTTTAAGGCCCTCTGCCAAGGCAGTAAGTATACTTACACCGTCAGAATAAATCCCCACATTCAGGCCATAATAATAATGACAATCAGGCCTATCAGGTCGCTGCTCAATCGCTTTTTCTGCATATTTCATGCCCTCTTTGCCATACTTTGCACAGCTTTTCTTCCACCCTTTAACGGCCTGTCTCTTTATCGCTTCCCCATATTCCCTATATGCCCTTGCACACTTCCAGTTGGCTTCGTAATCATTAGGGTTTTCTTTCAAAGCCTTGAGGTATACATCAATAGACCGTTTGTAGTTATCTTCTCCCCCCTGTTCATAGAGCCCATCGGCCATAGACAGGTAATCCTCGGCCATAAGACCAAGAGGGTGGATAAAAACAAGAACGGAAAACAGAACGAAGCATAATAAAAACCTTTTCATGTTTACACCTTCATTTATTTGTATCTATCGAGAAGGATTACGCAATGGGAGTCAACTTTTTAAGACTACTACTTTATGGGCCTATTTCCCTTTCCGTATAATGGACATTAATTGCTTCGTTTCAGCTCTCCATTCATCCATTTGTGCCCTGTTGGAAATTATCTTTGAAATTATCTTCAGGGAGTCTGACAGAGAAGTGACATAAGCTTCTCTTACTTTAATTGGAAAACCCTTTTTAACATATTCCGCTAACGCATGAAAGATAGTTTCAATGAGCTCCTCATCTTCAATAGCTAAATCTAAGGTAAAAACTCTATTGTTTATTGATATGTTTACGTCCTTTACCTCTTTCATTTCAAGTTTTCCTCCTTATTTTCTGCTATTGTGCGGTAAGAGAACAAATATGGAAAATTCCTGGAGAATAAAGTTTTTTCATTATCACAAAAACCCCCACCTCTGTATAAAAAAATAGGGTTTAACAATATAGCCTATAGTACCCTCAGATTAAGGGGAAAACCGTTCGTTATGGAAGGATATAACAAATTTGGAATCTGCATCTTTCACAGGTTAAAAAAAATCAAAAAGATTTCTGCACTCATCCAACACGTGAGGCAGCAACACCAAAATCAAAGGCCTTTAAATTCGACTCCAAAAATGTCTGTTTTGTTGTCTTGGATATTGTTTCCTTTAGTATATCTTCTTTCAAAGGAATAACTTTGCTGCCAATCAATGCCCCAAGCATAACCATATTGAGGGATAAAGGATTTCCAGCCTTTGCTGCCAACTCATCACCATCCAGAGCT
>JAFDDS010000256.1 GCA_019310745.1 Deltaproteobacteria bacterium
TCTCCTATCATGATTATCTGATCTCCTGCCTTTATCCCAGCCTTAAATGCAGGTGTCCCTTCAATAGGAGAGACCACAGTAAGAAAGTGGTTTCTGATAGTTATCTCAATTCCTACACCAGAAAATTTTCCTTTTGTCTCTACCATCAATTCTTTGTATTCTTCTGGGCTCATAAAAAAGGAGTGAGGATCCAAGGTCCTCACCATACCCTTTATAGCCCCATATAGAACATCCTGAGATTCTGTGTCTTCCACATAATTTCTTTCAATCTTATGTAAGACTTCGCTCAGCACCTCTATATTCTTATATACCCCTTTTGTACCAGCCGAAATACCTTGATCACCATTGTTGATTACACACAACAATAGCAAAACAATAAAAATAGTTGTCTTGTAAAAAAAATGGTTATGTCTTGTTTTTAACATCCCCCTTCTCCTTTTTTGAAATATATTTCCCTTTTTTAAACACAGTGTATCCTATTGAAGCCATCTTTTGGGGTCAAGATGATTCCCTCTTTTTCGTATTTCAAAATATATCCCTGGGCCTACCTGCCAGCCAGGATCTCCTGCCACACCAATTACTTCTCCTCCTGAAACCGCCTCCCCCTTTTTCTTAACTATTTCCTCAAGGTGGGCAAAGACAGTAAAATAATGGTATCCATGGTCAATAATCAACAGCTGACCGTATCCTTTAAACCATCCGGAATAGTCTATCCTGCCAGGAAAAACCGATCTAACCGCCTCCCCTTGAGAACCTGTGATATATATTCCCTTTCTATGCATAAATGGAATAAATCCAAATTGTTTCACGTCTCCCAGTATTTTTCCTTTTAACGGGAGAGGTAATTTTCCTTTCATTTTAGCAAAGCTTTCCGATAACATGCTTTCCTTTTCTTTAGTCTCTAAATGCATCATGGTCTCACTTAAAGCCCGTGTCGCCTCTTTCAATTCTTTAACCGCTCTCGCATAAAATTCCTTCTCTCTATGTGTCTTCATTAACAAAAGAACTTTTTTTTCAATATATTTTTCAAGGAGCGTCATCCTGGAGTTCTTGACCTTTTTTAACTCTTCGACCTTGGCCACATTTTCCTTGAGGCTGCTTAACTCGCTCTCGACCTGTCTCATCTGTCTGTCAAAAATATCCAGCACCTGTCTATCCTGTACCATAATAGCCTTCATATACTTTATAGTCTTCTGGAATTCTTGTAGAGTAGCAGAGCTCGCGAGAAGCCATACATACCCAGACCTCCCAAACTTATAGAAAGCTATTAACCGCTTTTTTAAATATGTCCTGGCGGCACTGGAAGACTCATTCAGTCTTTGAATCCTTTTCTGCCCACCCTTAATCTCGTATGAAATCTCTTTTATCCTGCTCGATAGCTCCTTTAAAAACCTCTTATGTATAACTACCTCTCTTTCCAGTCGTTCGATCTCTCCCAAGATGCCTTTTTCTTTAATATTAACACTGAGCAGTTCTCCTTGCTGTTCTAAAAGATCTTTTCCTATCTGCTGAATCTGGGAGTTATTGTTTTCAATAGGGGATCTCTCGTCTGCCTCTAAGAAATCTAAAGAGAGAAAGATGAAAATAATGGCACATAGTATAAAAAAAAGTGGTAGAAAATCTTTACCTATCCGATTCATAGTCTAAAAAACCGACCCACAGATATTGTGCTCCCTATAAAACCAATAATAACACTCATAAGCAACAAGAAAAGAATAGTTTGAGGGGAAAGAAAGACAATATTAAGAGAGGCAAATCCAATGCTAATGTCTATTCTGGTTATGGCTATTATATACGCTAAAAAGAGAATGAATAAGGCAACTGCACCGCCGAGTAAGCCTTGAATTGATCCTTCAATCATAAAAGGAATCTTCACAAAACGATTGGTCGCACCTACCAGCTTGAGTATTTCAATTTCTTCCTTTCGAGAATAGATAGTCAATTTTATTGTATTTGTAATGATAAAAAGGGCTGCTAAAAAAAGTAGTCCCCCAAAAATCATGCCTACAATCTTTATTGCCTCCATGATAACCTGAAACCTTTTTATCCATTCCTGGGTGTAATGCACCTCATCAACTACGGTAATTTCCTCTAATCTTGTTTTCAATTGATACGGAAGGCTATCACCGTCTTTATCTCTCGAAAGAGTAATCTCAAGAGAAGCAGGTAAAGGATTCTGCTTAAAACCATCGAGCAGTCCAGCCTTTTCCCCTAGCTTTCTTCTAAGACTCTTCATAGCATCATCCTTGGAAACAAACTGTTTAATAGTCACTCCAGGGAACAGAAATAATTCTTTTTTTATAGTTTCAATTTCAGCTTTTTTTGGCTCCTCTTTGAAATAAATAGACATAGTCAAAGTTTTTCCCTGCGTCTCTGTCCAATGATTTATGTTTACGAAAATAAGAATAAAAGCATAAAAGATAAGGAATGCTATGGACATTGTGCCTATACCTATCAGGTGAACTAATCGATTCTCAAGAATGTTTGCCATAGCCTGCCTGATAAAATAATGAAATAGTGTAATCTTCATTTATGCTATTCTACCCTTATTCAGAGTAACTATTCTTCTGGTCGTGTCCTTTAACAACTCTTGGCTATGTGTTGCCACGAGTACTGTTGTGCCCCTAATATGTATCTCTTGTAAAAGAGCCATT
>JAFDDS010000257.1 GCA_019310745.1 Deltaproteobacteria bacterium
ATAGGAATGATGATATGCAGACACAGGCAGGGATCAAAACGGCCCTGCCTTTTTTGATAGAATGTCCATATCTTGTAGGTTTAAGATCTGCCCAAAAGTATAGACTTTTGCTATGATTGCGAACTTTACAAAGGCCGAAAAACTTATTACTACCAAACGAAACCTTGAATAGAATCTAACTTTGCTTTACGATCGACTATGGCACGTAGTGTGAAATCGGAAATCCTTCAAACCTGGGATTAATTTTAGAGCATATCACAGCTTTAATCGAGATTCTGATACTCTCAATATATTTGGAGTTTAGTAATATTTGATGCTTTAGATACGATAGATCTTAATTAACAGGAGGAAGCATAATGAAGCCACAAACCTTTAAGCACTTTTTAAGTTTCATTATCATCCTCGTTTTTTCTTTACATTTCTTAGGTTGTGCCTCTTTTGGCCCCACCAAACCCAATCTCCCTTATGCGGGTAACCAATATCCATCTATACTAATTGAATTATCCCAAAAGAATCCTCTACTTGTCCAAGAATTGGGCAAACTACCTGAACTTCAAGATGGAATTTCATCTGATGAAATGATCGTGTTTGAAAGGTTGGATAGGATATCTAATGAAAATCCAATAGATTTTGATGGATTTTTTAATCAAATGTACCAGATTGGTTTACCGGAAGTTAGAAAGTATTGTTCGCCGTTGCAGGCCCTTTTTTGGCTTGTACAAGAAGATCCTGAGTTAGCCTACAGAAGTATCAAAATAAAAAAAATAAAATGGTTGCTATGGGCGGCCTGGGATTATTCTGACAAATCAAAGTGGGGGAATCCACAAGATATCATGGATCGTTTAAACTCTCCGGAGGTGTTTGAATATTGGCTCAGGAGGAATTTCAAATATGATTGGAGTAAATTACCTATAAGAGATCCTAAGTCTGCTCTTCAATCGGCGAAACGATCACTCATAATAAAGAAGGGTGTGTGTACTGATGCAGCGTACCTCGCTTGCACATGCCTTGGTAAAGCTGGTTACGAGACAATCCCTCTGCGGGCGTATTTTTTCAGCGAATCGAGTCAACATCCATTAGGGGGTTCCCTGGGCCACACCGTTTGTGTCATAAAAAAAGGGAATGAATTTTACATGGCAGGAGATACAAATGCAATGGAAATGACGAAACGTCCATTTAGAGATCTAAAAGAAATAGCAGAATATATGGCAGAGTTCCACGGATCCTCCTTAGATGGTTATACTACCGGTATTGATGCATTTTACCGTTTGAGATTTTAGTTAGTTTTATGGTGAGTTTAACTCCACCAGATCGACACCTATCCCTGATTCAATGTTTCTGCTATGATTGCGAACTTTAAAAAACCCGAAAAACTTTTGTTTACCAAAAGAAACCTTGAAAATTTTTGAATTTTGCACGATCATCAACTATGGCACGTAGTCATAAGCTTGCCGGTATTGCAACCCACCACAATATCTAGTGTGGTTCTGACAATACTCTCCTTATCAATTCCAAAGTGATACGAGAAAAATACCTTCAAATGAGCCTCAGTCAGGTGATAGATGATTGGTTTTTCGCCCTTCAATAAAATCAGCGAGATGAAAAGATACTCTGTTACAGTTAGTACTAAACGAATGGACCAGCTTCTTTCAATAACGATTGGTTTGGACAATAGATAAGACATAAAAGCTTCCACTGCGCCCCAAATAATAAAGCTTGATTATTATATAGACTCTACATAATAATGCCCAGAGGACTGAAAAGAAGAATCTTTGCTCTCATTTTACAAAACAAGGCATTCGGGAAACTCATGCCGTCATTCATATTATTGTCTATATCTGTTTGAAATTTGACTGAATTTCTATCTTTTTGCATTACCAACCGACTTTATGTATACTTTATCCACTTTTTGGTGTTGGCGAAAAAAGTAGAATCTGTTTGATATATAATGTTAGACTCTGCGCAATCCTGGATTCCTAAAGAGAGGTCACCCAAGATGAGCTATAGTGACAATATACTTTCTGAGTATGATAAGAACGTTTCGCTCTACGAGACACTTTCGAGAAAGATCAGCGCTCTTCTTGAAGGGTTGATAAGAGATGAAGGCTTGTATGTCCATTCCATCCATTATCTCGGGAGCATACCGGACCGCCGAGGAGATCCGCGGAGAGGCGGATGCCGAGGCGACCAGGATCTATGGAGACGCTTACGGTCAGGATCCGGCCTTCTATGCCTTTTTTAAGACGCTGGAGACTTACAAAGGAGCTGCCTATAAGAACGCCTTTGTTATTCTTGGAACCGATTCTGACTATTACCGGTTCCTGAAGACCATCCCGAAATGAGCAAGGATAATTTTGATATGCGAAAGGAGAGCCTATGAGAATCTTGCTGATTTATCCCAAGTATCCGGACACTTTCTGGAGTTTCAAGCACGCCCTGAAATTCATTCACAAAAGGGCGGCCTTGCCTCCGCTGGGTCTTCTGACAATAGGAGCAATGCTGCCCAAAGAATGGCCAAAGAAGTTGGTTGATGTGAATGTGGCAAAGCTCACTGAAAAAGACCTGGCGTGGGCTGATTGCGCCTTTATCAGCGGCATGGTTGTGCAAAGAGGGTCGGCACGTGAAATCATTGCCCGGTGTAAGGAGGCGG
>JAFDDS010000258.1 GCA_019310745.1 Deltaproteobacteria bacterium
CAGGAGAAGCCACAAATATTATGATTAATGGCCCTGCTGTTGTAAACGAAAAGACATGGAGAGAGGCTTTTGGTCGCTCATATACATTGAGACTAAGATAGATAGGAGGTAATATAAAATCTTGAAAATCACAAAAAAAATAATCTTTCTATTGCTCTCTGCCCTTATTGGTGCAGGGGTTGGTAGTTATGCTTCAATCAATAAATCACAGAGGGATTCATCGATAGGATGCATAAACTCAATGCTATATGATCTTAATATTGAGGTGGATTTATTGGAACACTGGAACTCGAAATATAAAAACGATCGCATTTTAGAGGAGAAATTAAAACATTTAATTCTTAACAAGATGATCGCAATGTCGGCGGCAAAGCCCGATATAGGTAATCTTAAGGGAGTTCCTCTGGAAGCATTATATAGGCTATCAAACTTTAGTAAGGTTAACGATCTTTCTATTAAAAAATACGCCAGCGCTTTTAAAACAGCCTTAGATTATTTGTCTTCTATTGAAAAAGACGTGAACAGTATAATGGAAAAAAGAAAAAATATTCATAAAAAACCATTTAAATGAACTCTCCCCGCCTTGAAAGGCGGGGTATCGCGATCGGCATCCCGTTTGATGCCGATTAATATGGAATTATTTTCATTGATGCATTCATCCCCGCTTTAAAAAGCGGGGTATTCTGCTATTATTTCATAAAGCAGATACGTTAAAGGGGAGTGCTAGTGAGAACAAAGGACATCTATTTGCAAATAACTGTTGAAAGCAGGACATCCATTGCTAAATTAGTAGCCTTCCATAATCTGTTAGAGAGGGACGGGCTTAAATAATTCAATAACTCCCATAAGGAGATTAGACGAAAAGGGGGCACATCGTAAAAAATAAGCATCTATTGACCTGTGTGAGGATTGAAACATGAAAAAACCGAAATGAGAATATTGAGAAAGGTATCCAAACTTAATCGAACAATAATCCTGAAACTGGGCAAAGATTGATGATACCCAAATATGGAACCCACAAACCACAAAGTAGGGAACTGTCATGTCAAAGGTAAAGATGCCTAAAATAGTCCTTATGATATTGATGTCTTTCTTTTGCCTTCATTTCACTGGAGTCACTGTTGCAGATGAGTGTTGGGATGGTGAAGGTGGTGGCCCAACTTTTACAGGCAATCACAATTATCCTTCAAGCTTGTTTCCTGAATTTCAATATGACCCCAATAATCCTGATGAAATAGATAGAAATAGTTCCGTAGAGATAAGTGTCATAGGAGGATTCCCACCTTACACGTGGGAGGTAAGCGGCACAGGATTCAGCATTCCTAGTTCGACGACAGGCCAGACAAATACTCTAAGTACAGATAGTACAGCCTGCGGATCTGCCACAATAGAAGTTATAGATAACCATGGTGTACCTGTTGCAGGATATGTGAGAAGCACAACAGGAGTGTGGGTATTAAAAGCCAGCGGTACTTGTGAAATGTCTGGTACTGGAACCGAAATTGATTCAGGGGATGTTTATTGGGATTATGAGCTTGTTCAGGGCAATAAGAAGCAATATCAGAGAACCAGAAAATCATCTTGTTACAATTATGTGGGGCCATGTCCTGCAAATGAGTGTTTAACTAATGGGGGGCCGTATGAGTGTGTTGGAAATGGAGATCATCCTATTCCCTGTGAAGATGCTCCAACTGATGCTTTACCTAATCGAGTATATTGCAACTATCCTCAGATTTTATGGTATTATGAATGGGAATGTCCTTAATTGAAAGACCTCCCATCTTTACAAATCTTCTCTCCGAAAATAGCGTATGGGGTCAGGCTTGACTTTTGGGTATATTAGATGTAGTTTTTTTGCCATGGCACGCAAACCCCGCATCCATTTTCCAGGCGCTGTATACCACGTCATGCTCCGTGGCAATGGCGGGCAGGACATCTTCTTCTGTCCTTCCGACCGTATCCGCCTCTATAGTTTACTGCAAGAAGGCATAGCCAAATACAAGCACCGGGTCCATGCCTTCTGCCTCATGGCTAACCATCTTCACCTCCTTATCCAGATAGCCGAGATTCCCTTATCCAAAATCATTCAGAACATCAGTTTTCGCTATACCCGGTATATCAACAAAACCCAAAAGAAAACCGGCCACCTCTTTCAGGGGCGGTATAAGGCAATCCTGATAGATGCTGACAGCTATCTTTTACAATTGGTACGCTACATTCACAACAATCCGTTAAGGGCAAAAATAGTTCATACCTCTGAGGAGTATCCCTGGTCCTCTCATCAAGCTTATCTTGGTAGGACAGTCATCCCCTGGTTGTATGAGGACTGGGTATTGGGTCATTTTTCTCATGGCGTGGCTAAGGCCAGGAAGCTTTATGCGGAGTTTGTTGCTCAGGGAGAGCAGGAAGGGTATCGCCCTGAATTCTCAAAAGGGGCTTATAATGGACGCTTGTTGGGTGATGATAGATTTGCCGAGCGGGCATTGGTACTGGCTGAGGAGAAAATTCAGGCTAATTTCAGCTTGAAGGATGTTGTAGGCACGGTGTGCGAAGTGTATGGATTTGATAAACATGTTGTGTCAAGCCCTGGCAGGAGGCGGGATGTATCTGAGGCAATGGCGATGGCAGCGTTGTTGGTTCTTGAG
>JAFDDS010000005.1 GCA_019310745.1 Deltaproteobacteria bacterium
CAGAAGCATCGAAAATCCTGGTAACCATTGCGGCCTTTGTTGTCGTGATAGCAGGCATGAGTGCAGCGAAAGTTATTCTTGTCCCATTCCTTCTGGCTGCATTTATAGCTATCATCAGTGCACCACCCTTGTTCTGGCTGCAACGTAAGGGTTTGCCTACGTGGCTATCCCTCTTAATCGTAATGATTGGGGTTCTCTTTATTGGACTATTGGTGGCATGGCTGGTTGGCTCATCGGTAAAGGATTTTTCTAATGACCTCCCGGTTTATGAGGCGAAGCTTAGGCAGCACACCGCTATAATAATGGGCTGGCTTGAAAAGCGTGGTGTAGATATTTCTGCCCTCGCCTTGACGAAGATTTTTAACCCGGGGGCAGTCATGAAGCTTGTTGCTGTTTTACTTAACAGCCTGGGCAATATGCTTACAAACGGCTTTTTAATTCTGATGACGGTTATTTTCATGCTGTTAGAAGCCTCAAGCTTTCCTGCAAAGTTTCGTACTGTATTAACCGTCCCCCAGTCCTCACTTACCCGCTTAGACATTTTTATCAGCAATGTGAAGCACTATATGGCTATCAAGACTCTGATCAGTCTTGTTACTGGTATTTTCATCACCATCTGGCTCACAATCATCGGTGTTGATTATCCATTGCTGTGGGGTCTTCTGGCGTTTGCATTGAACTATGTCCCAAATGTTGGTTCGATTATCGCAGCTGTACCAGCAGTGCTCCTGGCAATTATACAGTTAGGCTTAATGAGAGCGCTTTTAGCTGCGGTTGGATATATCGTAATAAATCTGTTGATGGGTAGCGTGGTCGAGCCGCGTTTTATGGGCCGTGGCCTGGGTCTTTCAACATTGGTAGTGTTCCTTTCTCTTCTATTCTGGGGATGGGTCTTGGGTCCGGTTGGCATGCTCCTGTCCGTACCTCTCACAATTACCGCAAAGATTGCGCTCGACAGCAGAGATGAGACACGCTGGATAGCAGTATTACTTGGTTCGGGAATTACCACTAAATCAAAAATTGAAACAGCTGATAAATCTACTTCCAAAAGTGGATGATAGGTGCTGGTTTTATGTGAATAGGGTTATGGATGACCAGGGCTAAATAATGAAGTATCCAAATTACATGGTAATTTTCCTTATCCGTCAATCCATTAGACCTCTATTCTGCTGAGCGCCCTTCGACAACGTCAGGACTTTCAGCTCCATAGAGTCAGGTGAGCTACATGGTTGAGAAACATATGGCACCGATAAAATTTGAGGCGAGATTGATATGTCCAAATCCGTGATCCACTCTGGAATATATGGATTTACTACTGAAGTTGTCGCTCGTGCTGACAGCGGTACCTGTTCACTCGTTATCACGAGTGATTGTCCGGCGATCCAAGAATTAGCAGAAGAATTGCGTCAGGTGGATCCCATGGAGGAAATTACGTACAAAGGAAAGGGCCCACTTACTTTGAGGCTAGCTAAAAAGTATTGTCCGCATCCTGCGTGCCCTGTGCCTGCCGGGATCATCAAAGCGGTAGAGGTAAAAGATTATCATTGAGAAAAATTACAGGGGCAAATTGTTAGTTCTTGGTTGATAAGGGTTTTATTTCTTACCACGCACGGGAAAAAACTGAACTATCACATCATCACTCTTTGTATATTGTAGTATTAGTTATATAATTATTCAATGCATTAGAAATAATTTCGATCAGCGCGCAATGAGGCAAAAAGGATTTGTCACGCCGTGGACAGATCAGTAAATCAGCACCAGTATACTCAGTTTGATATTTGACATTTCTACAATATAATAACTTCTCAAGGAGGCAACAATGGGAGGGCAAAAACAAACAGCATTGATAACAGGGGCAAGTAGTGGAATTGGACGGGAGATGGCCATTAGATTGGCAGAAAAGGGTTTTCAGGTGATAGCTGCAGCGAGACGGATAGATCGTCTCACTGAGCTGGCAGAGCAGTTTCAGAATATCACTCCCATGCAGGTAGACCTTTCACAGTCTGAGGACACAGAGGTATTCTGCGACTATATTTCAACCTTACCAATGCCTGTTTCCGTTCTTATCAACAATGCCGGCTACAGCATACGGGGTGCGCTTGAGGATGTCTCTATGGAGGCCATCAAACGCATATTCGAGGTTAACCTGTTCGCACTTATCCGCATCACACAAGCCTGCTTACCTGGAATGCGTAATTTGAGAAAAGGTACTATTGTGAACCTCAGCTCCATCGCCGGAAAATTCGCCTTTCCCGGGAGCGGTGTCTATGCAGCAACAAAGTATGCAGTGGAAGGCATCACAGATGCATTACGTATTGAATTAGCTCCATTTGGAATACAGGTGGTGGCCATTCGCCCGGGTCCCATTGCGACTGAATTTAATGAAGTTGGCAATAAATTGACAGGTGATCTCATGGCCAGAACGCATCCGGATTATAAACCAATCTATCAGACCGCAGGAGCAGCAACGGGGAAGATGTTCGCCGGTTTGTCTATTCCCGGCCCCGATCTCATTGCAGATTGTATTTTACAGGCCGTTCTCTCGGATGCCCCAAAGGCAGTCTATTCTGCCGGGCCGTTAAGTGATGATTTCCTCGAAAAACGCGCCAGTCTTGATGACAATGCATTTCATCGCTTCATGATGGAGAAGTTTGACTTAATGGGCTTGCAGGTCTAATTAACAAAGCCATGCAAAACCCTTATGAGGAACAATCGAGCCTGATGTCTGCAAAGGGGGTAGCTTTCGACATTGGACATTTAATACATACCCCACTGGTGAAGGTTGGATGGTAAATAGCTGAATATGCAGCATCCTTTAAAAAAGAAACCCTATTTCAGAAAAGCTCTGTTTAGGTTGACTTGTGAAATAACTCCTGTTATGGATATAATGTAGATTATAGAAGTATTGTGTGGTAAATAAATCACTTGATGGAAGAATTTTTTCAAAAAATAAGCTTCTCAACTCCTCAGCACAGCAAACACATTGCAACCACCCTATTTGCCTTCCTTAAGAGGAAATGTACTTTTATATAAAGCTTGCATCCATTATTATCTTATTGCTTCTTTCAGGTTTCTTTTCTTCATCTGAGACCGCCTTTTTTTCACTCACTAAGGTAAGGCTGCGCCGAAGGATAATCCGAAAGGGATCAGGTTTTAAATATATAATTAATCTCCTAAAGGCTCCGAGCAAATTTTTAACCACTATACTTATCGGCAACGAGATTGTGAATATATCCATTTCAGTTGTAGTAGCAACGCTTGTCTACTCTCTTGCAAAGGATATAATGAACAATAACTTTCTTCCATTTTGCTCTATGGCAGTCACTGTTCCTGTACTCCTTCTCTTTGGGGAAATAATACCAAAAACCATAGCTGTCAAATTTCCGGATAATATAGCCCGTTTTACCTCATATCCACTATACCTTTTTTCAAGTGCGGTGGCTCCAGTTAGATATGTGCTCAACTCTGCTGCAAAGATATTTATAAAATTCTTTGTGAAAGACCCGACAAAACATCCCCTCGATTCAATAAATATTGATGAGGGCATCTTCAAATCAATGGTAGATATTGGCAGCAGAGAGGGAACAATTGAACCTGACGAGCGCGATCTTATTCACAGGGCATTTCATCTGGATGACATATCCATATTCGACATAATGATACCACGAGACAGGATAGTTGCAGTGCCCCTGGACATAAGTGAAGAAACCCTTATGGAAATTATTGAGACAAAAAAGTTCTCTCGCTACCCGGTTTTTAAAAAAAGCATTGATCATATTACCGGCTTTGTCCACGCAAAAGATCTTCTACGCCTTAAGAGTTCTTCACATAGAAAAAAACATCTTACCATAAAGTCTCTACAGCGAAAGCCAACCTTTGTCTTTGAAAGCAGAAATGCACTTTCTGTATTCCTTCAATTTCAGAAAAACAAAAGCCATATAGGAATAGTGTTAGACAGCCAGGGAAAAACAGCCGGAATGGTTGCGCTTGAAGATATCCTTGAGGAACTTTTCGGTGAGATAATGGATGAAACCGACAGAGAGGGCAAAAACAATGCTTGATCTTCTCCTTTGGCTATTTATTATTCTCGTCTGTATATTCTTTGTAGGGTTTTTTGAAGGAACAGAAATTGCCATGGTTTCTGTTGACCAAGCGCGAATAAAGGCACTTGCAGAGCAAGGCTCTAAAAGACAAGCTTTGCTAGAAAAGGTACTTCACACCCCTGAAAAATTCCTCTCTGCGACACTGCTTGGCACTAATATATTTGAGGTACTGAGCAATGCAATTGCAACGCTTTTGATTATCAACTACCTTGGCGAACAATATAAATATGCAACTATACTCATCATGACACCGTTTATTCTTATTTTAGGCCAGATTGTCCCAAAAACTATCTATCGCTACCATGCTGAACAAATAACCCCGTATCTTGTGTATCCTCTTAAAGTTATCTCCATAATATTTTATCCGTTTGTTATAACCCTGGCATGGGTGACAAAATTCTTTGTGAAGGTTATTGGATTGGAAAGTGCTCAGTTTAGACCTCACGCTACCAGAGAAGATCTTGAGAACTATTTAGACATGTGGAGTAGAGACAGTAGTCTGAGAACAGCTGAGAAAAAAATCGTCGAGCGCATATTTGACTTTTCTGAAACCGAGGTGGAAGACGTTATGATACCGCTCGTCAACGTAGAAGCCTTGGAGGTCAACGATCGTATTGAAAAGGCTGTAAGTTGTGCCCAAAAAACCGGTTACTCAAGAATACCTGTATTTTCAGAGGAAGCATATAATATCATAGGCATCGTTCACGCCTTTGACCTCTTGACTGCCCAGCAAAAAACGCAGACCCTCAGAGACATAATGAGACCCGCCCCGTATGTTCCCAATACTGCCCCTGTTGATGAACTTCTCAAGCAGCTGCGAACTAAAGGGAACAGTATTGCGATAGTGGTTGACGAATATGGTGGTACTATAGGCATTGTAACCATTGAAGACATACTTGAAGAAGTTGTCGGAGAAATATACGATGAGTACGACAAGGAAGAGCATTTTTTTGTAAAAATTGGAAAAAACAAATACCTTGTGAATGCCCGCATGGAAATAGATGAACTTAATGATCATCTCAAATTACAACTTCCCAAGGATGATTACGAAACAGTAGGAGGTTTCCTCCTCAAGCATATGGAGAAGATACCCAGGATTGGTGAAACCTTTCAGTTTGCCAACCTGAAATTCATTATCACGGAGGCTGACAAGCGCTCTATCAAAAAAGTATCAATTACTATCCGTGATAATAAAGAAAAAGTAGAGGAAACAGAAATACAATAATTTTAGAAAAGAAAAGGCAATGGTAGAAAAGAAATACCTTCTTATTGTAATTATTCTGCTCATATCGCTTATCAGTTGCACTACACCACAATTTTTAGGTCCACCACCTATCGTACCCACAACTGCTCCTGGTAGGGAAACCGATATGCTTTTAAAAGCAGCAGAGGCATATTATATTGCCCCTGATGTAGCCAGCATGCGAACCGCTGTTGAAGCAGCCCGAAAAGCCGGTCCAGATACAGCTCTCTACCATGAAATCGCAGCCAACCTTGCATATCTGGAAGATCGACGTTCAGATCGATTTACACACCTTTTTGCTTCCCTCCTTGATCAAGACAATGATACGCCGCTTTTGCATCTTCACTTGCTTTCTAAAATGTCCTTGACTCTCAAAGAACGGATGAGAATGGAGCAACTCTGCGATGCCTTGCAACACCATCCTGATCAAGAGGTAAAGGCCCTGGCAACATATCTTTTGGGAATTTCCCTGTTCGTGCGCGGTGAGGTGAAACGCATGGAAAAAACAACTGCGACGAACGGTTGGAATATCCCACTCTCCTTGATCGGGACATGGGATAACGATCAGAACAAAGGCTTTGATATCTCCTATCCACCGGAACAAGAAATTGATATGGATAAAACCTATAAAGGGCAACTGGTCGAAATCGGGTGGCGGACACAGTATCCAACGGCTCTCTCAACCAACTCAATAAATTTAAAAGAGCTCCTGCATCCGAATGTCTGGGCTATTGGTTATCTGGCATCGGTCATACATGCAATAAAAAAAGGGTCGTATGAACTTCGCCTGTCTTCAACCGATGCCATAAAGGTTTGGGTAAATAACATCCTTGTTTTTGAAAACCGTCATATTAGCCAGTGGACATTTGACGGCATTGTCATTCCTGTTATACTTCGCTCCGGAGCAAACCGTATCCTCATTAAAAGTGCTCAGGATAAAGGTAGATGGCAACTACGTGCACGCATAACTAAACCAGGGGGAATGCCTGTTAACCCACATATGTTGAAAGCCCTTCCTGCTGACACACCCTGTCCAACCGATACATTAAAAATGATGAGACCATTGACACCTGAGATGTTACCGGCTCGATTTACCTCCAAAATTCAAAATGAAATTCGCAGACAATTTTTATTGATCAGATCTGCGAGATTATTGGGCCTGAAGATTTCGGCAGTGAAGCTGGCCGAAACTTTTACCAGCACATTTCCCACAAGTCTTCCAGGACGTTTTCTGTTAGCCTTTGCATTGTGGGATAATGACGAGCGCGGCCGCACCGCTGACTTACTCGGAGCGCTTGTTCAAGAGGCTGGAGACCAGTTCATTCAGATCGCTAACAAACAGGCACGTTTCTGGCATCAGAATAACCTTACCCAAAAAGCACGAAAACTGCTCTTTACTACAACTACCACTCACCCGAATCGCCCAACCGCTTGGAAAAGTCTTGTAAGCATTTATAAACAGGAGAAATGGAAAGAGGATCGTCTCAATGCCTTAAAGGTAGTGGCAGAACAATGGCCGGATTGGCCGTCTGTGCAATTACAGCTGGCCAATGCACTTGAAGCTCTCGGCTATCAGAAACCTGCAGAAGCCATTTATCGCCAACTGCTTTCTCATCTCCCTAATGACCGTCTCATATTGCAGTCAATGTTTAGAGTCTTTCGCAGTAAACAGAATTACACAGTAGCTGAGCATTATGCACAACAACTTACCAATGCATGGCCTCATCTTAGGTCTTCATGGCGGCGGCTGGGAGAGATTCGACGTCAATCGAATGATCGCCATGGAGCTGAAAAGGCATTTCTAAAACTCATCGAAATGGCACCTACTGCACCTGAGGGATACCGTCTATATGCCGAGCAGGCTTACCTATATGGAGACCGAGATAAGGCCATACGCTTTTTGCAAAAAGCCCTTGATCGGGATCCGGACAATGAACAGTTAGCAAACCGTCTGGATTTTATCGCGCCTCCGGTTTCAGGACCCTGGGCAAAAGATGTCCCTGATCAGGAGACTATTACAAAGGCAGTGGCCTTGCGTAGTAATAGTCAGTTTCACAGCGGTGCAGATACAGCATTATTGCTTGATGACATGGTAACTGAACTTAAAAGAGATGGAAGTAGTGTTAATGTAATTACCTCCGTCACTCATATCTTAAACAAGTCCGGACGTGATCAAATGACCAAATATACCCTTCCTAAAAGTGGTCGCTCCCGAATATTGCAAGCCTATTCGGTTGACCCAGAGGGGAAAAGAGTCGAGGCTTCTTCTATTCGGGGGCAGACAATCCGGTTTAGAAAAATAAAAATCGGTTCAACAGTGGTTGTTCAATTTCGACATGACGCCCCTCCGAACAAATACCTTGTGCAATATTACGCAAATACCTGGTGGTTTCAACAATATAAGACGCAAATATTCAATTCCCGATTTGTTTTATGGATACCTGAAGATACAAAAATATTAGAATTTTTCAGGGGAAACATCAAACGGCAGACACATAAAAAGGGAAATTTTATCCGTATAGCATGGAGCACTTCTGAAGCTCCCGTACTTATACCTGAAAGCAGATCACCGCATATCAGCGACATCGCATGGGTACTAAAAATCAGTACAGTGCCAACGTGGGATCTCTTTCATAAGTGGGAAGAGGCCCTTTTGCAAAACGTTTTCCGTGAGAGTCCAGAAATCATCCAATTGGCAAACACACTTTTTAAGGGTGCTGATACATCAGTTGAAAAACTGCAGCGCATACAAGCATACCTAATGACCGAAATCCGCTACCAGAAAGACTATGAAAATATTATTACAGGAGTGAAGCCCCATGCAGCACCTGTTGTACTCGCACGCCGATATGGAGATTGTAAAGACAAGGCAGTACTGTTTATCACACTCGCACGACTCGGAGGAATTGAGGCCCAATTCGCACTCATACGCTCTCGCTATTTTGGTCAAATAAGGCAAGAAGTGCCGATGCAGCAATTTAATCACGTCATTGTATATATCCCACCCCAGCCTGGCCTTGAAAAGGCGCGATTTTTCGATCCTACAGTCGATGCACTGGATGTCAGTCATTTACGGCAGGATAATCAAGGTACGTGGGCATTTGTCTTGGATTTAAAAGGTGGGTATGCGTGGAAGCAGGTTCCCTTTCAGGCGGCAGAAATAGATTATTTGAAAAAGCATATCGTGATGAATATTGTGAAAAACGGGAACTGTAATGCTGAAGTTGTAATTACGGCCGAGGGTCGTAACGGAGCGGTACTTCGCAGGATCGCCCGAAATAAAGAAAATTTCACTCAATTCCTTCAACGCATCCTAAGCAACTTAGTACCTGGGGCAAAAATGATCGATTATCAAACAATCGAAGTAGTTGATGTCACGCGTCCTGCAAAAATTACAATTAGTTTTGATGCGCCAACATTTGTTCGTCGTGAAGGAAACGAACTACGGTTTAAAATACCAAAAGATTGGCACCCAAGAAATCTCTTCTCCCTTACAAAACGAAACCACCCACTTGTGCTTGGTGTGCCGAGCACTCAGCACCTTGACATAGATTTTATCTTCCCTAAAGGAATCGAGTTAAAGCAGGTGCCTGATTCTAAAGATATCAGGACTCATTGTCTTTCACTCAGACGCAGCTTTTTCACAAAAAAGGGAAGTGTAAAGATGAGGCAATCGTTTTCGACCTTTTGTGAACGCATTCCAGTTGGGGATTATCCGGCTCTACGCAATGAAATTGATAAAATCATACAATTACAGGAAGAAGAAGTAGTGCTCACGGTTCTCGAATAGTTTTTAGAGACACTTACACGCTTTTGATTTCCCCCTTTTTCTATCAGCGCATACCAGTTTCATTTTTTTTCCTCCTGCTCCCACCTTTAAAAATGTGAAAAATTTACAATAAAAGTGGAATTAATTTACCTATAAACTGGTAATTATTTACCATTTTTACAAATGGTTTTCGTCAATGTTCAGCTAACTATATGAAATTTAATACAATTTTTTTAACCTAACAATGTGGCATGATTTTAGCAATATACTAAGTGTAAGTGCATATTAAGTGCCACCCAACTTCAACACCGAAATAATAAACCACGTGATGGCCAAAGGCCTCCAAAGGTTATATTGTAATAAAGGGAGTTTGAGGTGGCACTTAAAAGACTTCTCAGATGTGTGTGCATCTTTTTTGCAGGGTATCTTCATACAATACAGAAAGAAAGGATTTATATCTGCATTAATAACAGCATCTTGGAAAGCACTCCATTTGGTGGCCCGAATTGTCTACGTAAAGTTTAAGTTTCTTGTAACGTAAACTGATAAGGAGTGAATGTGCATTATGGGAGCAGGCATTAAGCATTACATGAATCCTTTGCATATCTATTGCCGCCTGCGGGATATAGGAATTGCAAAAGGTACAGCTATGTTTCTGTGCCGCATTTATGAGCGTTCTATATTTCGGCACTTTTCAGACAAAGAAACCATACTCAGGTAAGCTAGACTTTACCTACCAACCAATGCATTGTAGATCATTGTGAAAAAAGATGTAAAGGAAAGCACCGGTATACAGCTACTCGTAAAGAAGTATAAGAAAATATTTCAAATTCCAGAAAATCTAAGGTATTACTCTAAGAAAGATTATAAAACCGCTGAAAAAAAATTTTTATACTATGCATTGCTGGTACGCAAAGCGTAAGGCTTGCAGATTATTCAATCAATGCGCAAGGCCATTTCACGTATAAAATTAAGCCATTGATCCCCCATCCACGGTAATAACCTCTCCTGTGATAAAATCAGAAAGGCCTGAGACAAGAAACATAACAACACCTACCACATAACCTGTTTCCATTGAGGATCAGCTTCATCAGTGAGTGTATAGTGTTTTCTCCAGACATGGTCTCTGCCTTGCACAAATCGAAAGATGGAATGAGAGTCTACGTAAAAGGGTGAGCCATACTTTACAATTACTGTCTGTAAGGCACAGATGTGACCCCAAGAGGTCTCTTTCTTTAACAGGGTTGTATAGAGGATAAGGCAGCTAAATTCATCTAAGGAGGTTATACGATACCACTTCTCTTTCGCAGGGGGTGACCAGAGGTGACAAATGACATTTGCAAAAACTTCTATTGACAGGTTAGTGACACCTAAGTTATAAGAAAAAAAGCTGGGGGAGCTGATAGGCTGAGAACTTCCGAACTCATCAGTATGGATGTTACTTTGGTGAACGGAATGAC
>JAFDDS010000259.1 GCA_019310745.1 Deltaproteobacteria bacterium
TAACGATGAAACTGAGAAGATTGATGCTTTTATTCAAAGGCTTGACTCTAAACTTAATTCGCTAAAGGAAGGGGTTAATATTCCCCACACACCTGATTTTTCAAAGGGGGAATCTGTAAAGAAAGATATATAAATATGAAAGCTGAACTGGAATACACTAACCTGTCAGGCATCAGCGGGCCGCTCCTCTTTGTGCAGGGAGTAAAGGGTGTCGGCTACGGCGATTTAGTTGAGATAAGGAACGGTTCGGGAGAGATAAGGACCGGGCAGACATTGGAAGTAAACGAGGAGATGGCAGTTGTACAGGTTTTTGAAGGAACCACCGGGCTTTCCATTAAAGGCACCAGGAATACCTTTATCGGAAAGCCTCTGTTTATGATGGATTGGGCAGACCAATAGACGGGGCCCCACAGGTCATATCTGATTTGATGATGAATGTAAATGGTCTTCCTATAAACCCCTATACCAGAGAATACCCGAGAGATTTCATTCAGACTGGGATTTCTGCTATTGATGGTATGAATACGCTCATACGCGGACAGAAGCTTCCAATATTTTCTGGAAGTGGAATGCCGCATAACCTCATTGCTGCACAGATAGCCCGGCAGGCCCGACTCCTTACTGCCCATGAGGAATTTACCGTCATTTTTGTTGCAATGGGTGTAAAGTTTGATATAGCTAGATTTTTTATAGATTCGCTTGAGGAAAGTGGTGTTCTTCCTAACTCTGCCATTTTTCTGAGTCTTGCTGATGCACCATCCATTGAACGCCTTATAACCCCGAGGGTGGCATTAACTCTTGCGGAGTATCTTGCCTTCACTGAGGAGATGCATGTCCTGGTTATTCTGACAGATATGACCAACTATTGCGAATCTCTCAGAGAACTCTCAAGTTCGAGAGGTGAAATCCCTTCACGAAAGGGATATCCCGGATATCTTTATAGTGATCTCGCCTCCGTATATGAGCGTGCCGGTCGCATTCAAGGAAAAAAGGGCTCCATCACCCAGGTTCCCATTCTCACAATGCCCAGTGATGATATCTCCCATCCGGTTCCGGATCTTACCGGATATATAACCGAGGGACAGATAGTGCTGGAGCGGGAATTGTTCAACAAGGGAGTGTATCCTCCTATTGCTGGCCTGCCCTCACTTTCACGTCTGATGAAGGACGGCATTGGTGAGGGTCGAACACGCAAAGACCATGCTCAGGTGGCTGCCCAGCTGTTTGCCTCGTACGCAAAGGTGAAGCGTATCAGAGCACTTGCTGCAATAGTGGGGGAAGAAGAGCTGTCAGATCTGGATAAAATATACTTGCGGTTTGGAAATGTCTTTGAAGAAAAGTTTTTAAGCCAGGGATATAATGAGAACAGATCAATAGAGACAACCCTTGAAATTGGCTGGGAGATGTTATCAATTCTGCCCGAGGAAGAGCTTTACAGGATTTCAAAAGAGGAAATTCAGAGATATTATATACCCCAAAAGGGGGGTGTTTAAAAAATGCCGAAAATAGATGTTCCACTTACTAAATCAAGTTTAAGAAAAATAAAAGAGGACCTGTCCTTCGGCTATGAAGGTTTTGATCTTTTAAATCAGAAAAGAGAGATTCTTGTAATGGAAATAGTGAAAAATATAAACATTATAAGAAAGATTGAGGAGCAGTTCCAGGGAGCACTGGATGAGCTGTACAACAATTACAGGGTTGCTGCAATTGAGATGGGGTCAGATATGCTTTCCTTGAAGAGCTTCTCCGAAAAACGAAGCTATTTTATGTCTGTAGATTTCACAAAACTAATGGGGCTGAGAATGCCTGTGCTCATGTTACAGCCCAAGAAGATGAAGAAGATGTCAGGTTTTTTAGGAACCACGAGCAGCTATGACACGGCAAAGAAAACATGCATCACCACACTTACACTGCTTGCCAACTATGCCACTGTTATAAAATCCATTTTTATGCTCTCACGGGAACTAAAAAAGGTACAGCGCCGGGTTAATGCTCTTGAGAAAATCTTTATACCTCAGAATGAGGAGGCCAGAAAATATATCACCGACCGATTGGAAGAAATGGAAAGAGAGGAGGTTTTTGTGAAAAGGCTTATTAAGCAGAGGATGGGGTGATGCGTTTTATAAAAGATATCCATAAAAGATTTACGAGGCTGAATCAAAACCAAAGAATAATCATTCTTGCAACTGCCTTTTTGATTGTGCTGAATTGTATCATACTTATCCTGAGTATAGATATTATCTCAAGAGCATTAGAAAAGTTTGGTTAGATCACGGGCTAATCAGTAAAATATCAGAATTTCTATAACTTATTGATACGATAGCTCTTTTTAACCTATACGTTTTTTGCGATGCACATGGAATAATGGAGTACTGGAATATTGGGTATAAAAAAGGAAAAAATATATCTTAATTATCAAAAATTCCTTCAACCCCATCATTCCAATATTCCGCTATTCGATTGTGATCCAAGTAAACTGTGAGAAATCAAATTTATTCTAATCTTTAAATAGAAAGGGGTAGCCATGTTTATTAAAGAAATCGATCTTTTTAAGGGTATGGGCGTAGAGATTATTGACGAAATTTTTAAAATATCGGTGATAGAATCCCATAGTATTGGAGATATTTTGTTTAAACAGGGAGACCCTGCACATACCTTTTATCTCCTTGAGCAAGGAGAGATAAGATTGTCCATTGGAGGGGAAGGGCGACTAAGCTTTACCATGAGTCCAGGGGATGCTTTTGGCTGGTCCAGCTTAGCTGGACGTGACGTGTACACAGCTACTGCAGAATGCAAACTCCCAAGTAAATTGATCAAAATCGAAACAGAGAAGCTGGATAAGATATTTGAG
>JAFDDS010000260.1 GCA_019310745.1 Deltaproteobacteria bacterium
AGAACAGTCGAGCAGCCTCAGTTTCAGCTCTTCTTTTCCGCCTCCAACGATTGGTGTACGACCACCTTTGTTGAGTCTGAACATCTGCCAGTCTGTTTCCCTCAACCTTCCAGGAAACCTGAGGCCAACGTAAATGAATTCATGCAGTAATCTGAGTTCGGATTTTACGTTATCTACCAGTTCATCGATTCCTTTGCCCTCATCACCGTCGCCAATGTATCGAGCAAGTTCAATCACAGTTGAAAATGGCAACGGCTCAACAGAAATCTCCCACCAGTGTCCTTCGATCAATTCACCATCGCGCATTTTTTTGGTCTTTTCCTGACTATTTTCGTCTAGTATCAAGCGTTTGACATTGGGAATGGGGGTGAACAATATCAGCTGTTTATTTACATAAGTTTTGGGAGGAAGTGAGACGCCTGCTTGGGTCTCACCATATATCATCACGCCCATATATGTTTTTTTACCGATTTTATCGGGAAGGAAGTTGGCAGGAATAAGGCTGGATAATCCTGCATAGAATTTTCCTTGTACTATCTCCCTGTCAAAGAACAAATCTGGCAAAAGATACTGAACCTCATATGTTCGGTTTGTAAAATGATGAAACAGTTCAACTTCCCTGCTGTCCTTTGGGATTCTTCCAGACAGCCATATCCTTAGCCTCTTAATTATATCTTCAATAGGATATATCTCTGGAGTTTCGCCATGTAAGTCACCCATTTCAACAAAGCATACACTTCCGTCTTCATTTTGGTGACGCCTGTTGAAAAACCGGATGTTGTTGCTTACCCGCTGTTTTATTTCTCCAGGTGAAAGTTCTGAGTATTCTATTGCTGTTTCTTCGCTTATTTCATTTTCTAGAATGTATATCGTCGGGGGGATATAGGGCGTTGATTCAGGATATACGATTAAAATCGGGAAGTATTCTGTTTTACTTTTATGTACCATAATATTACCGCTGGATACAAGTGTTTCGCCTATGACCTGGTACTGTTCCCTGTAAATGGAATTACCTGAAAGCTCCTTGGTCTCTCTATACAACCAGCTAGTATGGCGAGCGAACCACTCCATCAAGCACCCATAGGTTTCTTGTCGATTTTACTGACTGGGGGCGGAATTACTATCCTTTTGCCGCCATCACCCTTGCCACCGTTCTTTTTCCCATATTCCTTGACCAATTCATCATCAGGATAAAGGTCAATGTCTCCGTCAGAGTTTATGTCCACAATTATGCATTCTCTTTTCTCACCTAGATGGAATACATTATCATCGCCTACCTCCTCCTTATATAAATCCATGGCTTCCTTATGAGGGTGATCGTGCTTACTTTCTTTATTTTTTGGAGCACTGACTGTGACATAGGTTGGCTTAATGTTTTCCAAATGGTCCCTGTAAGGGTCCTCATCGGCATCCGCATCTTTCCAGAAAAAGAATCTTGAACCATGGTGAGCAGCACTCAAGACTGTAGAAAGAAGCCTGTCCTTATGGTAGTCAGTGATATGGTCCTTCCATGCCTTGTAATCCGCATCTCCAGTGATGAGTATCTGTTTCTCATCTTCTCCATACTTGAACCGAATAACTCCGCATTGTTCATGAATCCTGGCATATCTGTCCTCTGGCTTTTCTCCTTCTATTTCATCAGATACATAGTCAGCGGGAGCCAATATGTTGTAATTTATGTCGCCCAGCACTATTTCTTCTTCATCTAATTTGTTCTCTTCCTTGCTGCCTCGAAGGCGAAATACATTTTCTTCTCCAAGTTTTTTGATTACAAATTCCAGGGCCTCATAGGTCTCCTTGTGCTCGCCGCCGGGCATGTGCCCTGAATGCCATAATTGGTCAATGCCGATCTGTTCATAGATTTCCCTGACCTTTCCAAGATGGTCTTTATGGGGATGCGTGTTGATATAAACATCTAATCCTTCGTCCTGTTCGTCAAAAAGGTCCTCAAGGAGCTTAAGGATGTCTATACCACCAGCACCTTCATCGTAATTTGAATCTATTAATACATACTTGTAGCTATCATCATCTGGGATAGCCAGCAGTGTACAATCCCCTTGCCCGACGTAAAGAAAAATTATTCTGAAAAGATGTGGCTCATTTGGAACTATGATTTCTTTTGCCGTGTTTGACATCTATTGCCTCCTTAATTATTCTTGTTCTGAAAATAACACCAGAAATGATTGTAAATTGATTTGGCGAAATCCTCACCTCTTTTATTCATGCGGAAATAGCTTACCACCGCACCGATAATCGTGAAAATCAAAAGACAAGATATAGCTAAATTATTTTGCAGTTCACCAAATAAATGAATACCAAGGACAACGAGGAAGCGGAAAGAAAAGGTCGGCAAAAGATATCTAAATAGGCCATAATGCGCTTTGAATACTTGAGTCCTCTCACTCAGCTTTTCCTTATCTACGGCATTGTAACAAAAAAATTCCCTACATGGCGATCTGCACGTACAATGGCGACTCAGACCGGAATGACTAACCAATGGTTGAAAGATCAAGGGCCATTATCTGTCAAAGAACAATAGGCAAAAATTCATTATCCGGCTACTGCCCGATAGGTTCTGTGAAGCACCCGAAGGAAGTGCCCTTGGGGTAG
>JAFDDS010000261.1 GCA_019310745.1 Deltaproteobacteria bacterium
TGGATAGGCCTGCTCGAGGCAACAGCAATTGCCAGTGAAATAGAAGGCGTAAAGTTTTCAAGGCCCATGACCCATGACCTTCTGAAGGATGTTATGGATAAGACGGATATCACGGTCAATAAAATAGAAATTTGTGACCTAAAAGATAATACCTATTATGCTATTATTCATATAACGAGGAATGGTAAAACCTTGTCAATAGATTCTCGTCCAAGTGATGCTATTGCCTTGGCCCTCAGAGCTGAAGCCCCTATATTTGTTTCGGATGAGGTTTTAAAGAAATCTAAGCAGATGGAGGAGACCAGAGAAAGCGTGCCTGTGGATAAAAGTGAGGAAGGAAAAAAGTGGCAGGATATACTTGAAAAGCTCAAGCCAGAGGATTTTGGAAAATACAAGATGTAAGCCCTGTGAGCATATAGCTCATTTTAACGGAATAACAATCACAATAGCCAATAAGGAATATGCACCTTCAAATCATAGCTCATTACCAACCAAAATAATCCCTTTATAATTTAATTCATGATAGATCTCCATACCCACTCCCTATTCAGTGATGGTGAATTGCTTCCTTCAGAACTTGTAAGGCGTTTAGAGGATATGGAGTATTCCTGTGTTGCAATAACCGATCATGTTGATTCATCAAACCTTGATTTTGTGATCACTAGGATGGTGAAGGTAGCACGAGATTTGAATCAAAGGCAATCTGTTAAGGTCATTCCTGGTGCTGAGATTACTCATGTCCACCCGGAGTTGATTGAGTCTTTGGTGAGCGAGGCAAGGGAGTTAGGGGCAGAGATAGTTATAGCTCATGGAGAAACTATTGTAGAGCCTGTAGCTAAGGGGACCAACAGGGCAGCCATTCTTTCTGATGTTGATATTATAGCCCATCCTGGCCTTATAGCTATAGAAGATATTAAGATGGCTGCTGAAAGAGGTGTGTATCTCGAGATATCGGCTCGCCATGGCCATTGCCTTACAAATGGATATGTAGCCAGATTGGCAAAAGAATGCGGAGCAAAACTTGTTTTGAATTCAGATGCCCATTCCCCTCGTGACCTCATGACCCGCCAATTTGCTCAGATGGTAGCCCATGGGACTGGGCTGGGAGAAAATGCCCTTGAGGAGATGCTCGGCAATTCCCGAGACCTTATAAATAAGATCCTCTGAGTTAGTCTCATTGCTCGCTACTCACTATTAACTGCTTGTTACACTCAATACATTCAATACATACAGCAATGAAAAAGCCTGTTATCTATAAGATATTAGGGGTTCTGATTGTTTTTTTCTGGCTCTTTGTTGTGGCAGAACTGGTAAAGCGGACAAATTTTAACCAAAAGGGTGGAGATGTTACGCATATCGACAAGAAAGGCTCCTTAGAAAACCGTTCAGAAGAATGGAAAGAGATTTTTTTAAAAGGGCGTAAAGTTGGATATACCGTTACAAGAATTAAAGCGATTAAGGATCTATATGAGGTAAATGAGGAGATATTTCTTACTGTTAATTTAATGGGCTCGACACAGGAGATTCTGAGTTCTATAAGGGCGGTGTTAGATAAAGAATTCCTTTTGAACAGCTTTGATTTTTCACTTTCCTCTGGCCTCATTGAGTTTAAGATATTCGGCACAATAAAGGGAAATAATCTTTATCTCTCAATGGGAGAGAAAGGGAAAGAAGAAACCAAATTCATTAGATTGCCATCAAAGCCAATGATTAGCGCAGGTATCACACAGTTTTTTAAGTCTTGCACATTTAAGATAGGTGACTCTTATCATTTTCCTGTGTTTGATCCAGTTACCATGACAACTAATCCCGCTGTTATTAAGGTAGTAGCCAAAGAAGTCATCGAGATTAATAGTAAACCATATAAGGCATTCCGGCTGGAGATGAACTTTTTAGGAAGACCAATGATTTTTTGGATTGATGAAGGGGGAGAATCTTTAAAAGAGAAGGGTTTTATGGGATTTACGCTTGTCAGATCCGATCCTACTAAGGCCCCATTAGGATTAGATAGGTCAAAAAGAATCGATTTTTATGAATTATCAGCAATAAAAGTAGCACAAAGACTAAAAAATCCTCGAGAACTATCATACCTAAAAGTTCTTTTTGATCAGACACCTTCACCTATGTCTGTTAATGGACCGAGGCAATCTTTAACTGGCAGGGTCCTTACAGTAACAAAAGAAACCCCTCCCTTTAATGCTTCCTACACAATCCCGTATAAGGGTAACGAAAATAGTTTATTACATTTTCTAAGACCAGAGATGTTAATTCAATCTGATGATCAAGAGATAATCAGCTTAGCCAGAGGAATAGTTAAGGGAACGACTGATCCCTTTCTTGCGGCTCAGATGATCATGGGGTGGGTTTTTGAAAATTTAGAGAAGGTACCGGTTGTATCCATTCCAAATGCAAAAGAGGTTGTTAGGTATAAAAAAGGAGATTGTAATGAGCATGCCACTATTCTGACTGCCCTATTGCGGGCCGTTGGAATTCCAGCCAGAATCGTTGTTGGTCTGGTTTACAAAGATGGAAAATTTTATTACCATGCATGGAACGAGGCCTATATAAACAGATGGGTTTCCATGGATGCAATCCTAAA
>JAFDDS010000262.1 GCA_019310745.1 Deltaproteobacteria bacterium
ATCTTCCAGTTGGCCGCCATTAAAGGTTTTCTGTTTCTCATTGTTGTGTTACCCTAAACTCTTAGCGATGTATACAGCAAGGTCTACCAGCCTGTTTGCATATCCGAACTCATTATCATACCATGCAAGTATTTTTACCATATCTTCTCCGATAGACATTGTAGATAGGGCATCCACAGCGGTAGAGGCAGTGATTCCATTGAAATCAATAGAAACAAGGGGCTCGTCACAATATTCAATGATACCCTCCATACTGCTCTGAGAGGCCTCTTTAAAGGCCTTATTAACCTCTTGAGCAGATGCAGGTCTGCTAAGCTGAACCACGAGATCAGTTAAAGAGACATTAGGAGTAGGAACTCTCAGTGCCATCCCATTCATCTTACCAGCCAGTTCAGGAAGAACCAGGGAAACTGCCTTTGCTGCTCCTGTGGTTGTAGGAATCATAGAAACAGCTGCTGCTCGAGCCCTTCTAAGATCATTGTGGGGAAAATCAAGAAGCCTCTGATCGGTCGTGTAAGAATGTATGGTTGTCATAAGGCCTTTCTTAATACCAAAATTGTCTAATAACACTTTACAGATTGGGGCTAGGCTATTTGTGGTACACGATGCATTTGAGATGATAGAGTGATTATTTGGATCGTACTGTTCATGATTTACTCCGATTACCAGAGTAATATCAGGATCTGGGGCTGGAGCTGAAATAATTACCTTTTTTGCCCCAGCATCCAAATGCTTAGAGGCCTGGGATCTATCTCTGAAAAGTCCGGTAGACTCAAAAACAATATCCACCCCGAGATCCTTCCAAGGAAGCTTACCAGGGTCTTTTTCTGAGATGATTTGGATTCTTTTTCCGTTAACGACAATGGCATTCTCCTCAACTTCAATATCAGCCTTGAGTATCCCATGCACTGAATCATATTTAAGAAGATGGGCAAGGGTAGTAGGATCTGTAAGGTCATTGAGTGCTAAAAATTCAATGTCATTTCTTGTGTATGCTGCCCTCAGTACCATTCTACCTATACGCCCAAAACCATTAATCCCTACCTTTACCGCCATGACTACCTCCTTTTTTTGGATACTTGATCCTTGACAAACTCGTAAAAAGTCTTTTGCGAGCGATTTTGGCCACTTTTGGAAAAAGATTCATGAAATGCTGAGAGTCAAAAATTCCAAACTGTTTGAGGCCTTTAGGCCGAGTTTTTGGAATTTAGCGAAGCATTTTATAAATCCCAAAATGGGCATCATGAGCAAGTAAAAGTACTTTTTGCGAGAACATCATACTTAAAGCTTGAAACTTGCTGCCTCCCATTGCTTACCGATTGTGTGTAGCATGTTCATCCAATTTTAAGTTTTTTTTGGTTTAAGTAATTCACTTGCTAGAGAAATACTTCTTTTTCCTGCGCTCTTTGCTATATCTGCTACCTCTGCAAGACTCTTCCCTTTCCTATTATGGGCAATAGCTAATACCATTGGTAAATTTACACCAGTTACTACTTCTGCTGAATCTTTTTGAAGAAAAGACAGGGCTAAATTTGATGGTGTCCCTCCAAACATGTCTACCAAAATGAGAACACCTTTCCCTTGATCCAGAGATTTTAATTTATCCTTGATTATATTTCTTAATTTCTTGCTGTCTTTTGATGTCTCAATGGAAATACACCCTGCTGCCTCGACAGAGCCTATGATAAACACAGCTGCCTCAAGGAGTTCTTTCGCCAACCGAGAGTGAGTTATTATAAGTAAACCGATCATTACAAAAATTAAAGCTCCTCATCCATATCCATTATAACTTTATAAATCTCTTCTCTTGATTTTGCACCCATCAATCGCTGTCTAAAATTAGCATCTTTTAACATCCTTGATATCTTGGCAAGGGCTGTCAGGTGCATACCAGCTGAATTCTCAGGCGCAAGTAAAAGAAAGAAAAGATATGCTGGTTGTTCATCTATGGAATCAAAGTCCAGTCCATCAATACTTCTTCCAAAAGAGATCAAAAGATTACTCAATTCCGCTAATTTTCCATGAGGCAAAGCAATTCCGTCACCTATTCCAGTACTTCCGAGCCTTTCTCTTTCTAAAAGAACCTGGAGAAGAGACCTCTTGTTAAGAGATGGGTTCTGTTCAGTTATAACCTGTGAAAGCTCTTCCAGAACTGCCTTTTTATCGTGAGCTTTCAAATTAGAAATAATAAGCTGCGGTTTAAATATTTCTGAAAGTTTCATGCCTCTTTCCTTGACAGTACCTATTTAGTAGAAGTTTCAATAAGGCCTAAATTTCCATCGTTTCGTTTGTAAATAATGTTAATACTTTTCGATTTAGAATTGCTAAATACAAAAAAATTTCTTTTTGACATATTCATTTGCATAGCTGCCTCATTGATATCCATGGGCTTAATATCCACCCTCTCCGCCCTTATTATCGTTGGCTCTGATTCAACTTGATCTTCTTGAGTTTCTACACCATTAATCAACAAATCAGTACCTTTAATATTCTCTAATCTATATTCCTTTTTTCGAGACATTAACCTTCTGAGCTGTTCTTCTATCTTATCCATTGCCTGATCAATAGAGGAATACATATCACCGCTCTCATCTATGTGTCGAAATTTTTCTATCTTAAGAACGATATGGGCCTCAACAGGTGAATCAAAGTACTTCTTTACTTTATACACCTTTTCTTCAACATATGACCTTAATTCTGTTGATGGTTCCATATGCCTAAACGTAAAAGATATCTCCATTCTACCCTCCCCAAAGAA
>JAFDDS010000006.1 GCA_019310745.1 Deltaproteobacteria bacterium
GTTACAAGAATATACCGAAACTTTGGCACAAGGCCCATAACACCAGCAGTCATCATCCGCCCTTCAAATAGTGGCCACCGCAATACGTCTCTATATTTAAAACCAGACTTACGTAGAAAATTAAGTATACTCTCTTTCTTTTCTGTCTGGGGAAGGCTGCTACAGCCCCACCAATATTTGATAAAGGGAGGGAGAAATATAACAAGGAGAATCAAAAACACAGTAAAAAATATAAATTGCCCGATCTCACTTTCAAAGATCTTCTTTAAAGAGGGCCATGCAAGTAAGCCAATTAAATCATAGCAAACGGTAAGAATTGCCCAAGGAAAAATAATAGGAAAATTAAGCTTTATATTTGATACTACATAGGCCAACCTTGTTACCGAACACGGAAAGATGGCACAATAGGCTGGATAGCCATAATACCAGATGGTGGCAAGAAAGATAAAAAATATAAGGATGGCCACAGCGCTCGGCAGAATTGAAAAAGTGGTGAAACCAGGGATTTTAAGAAGCCAATATTTTAGATTGAGAAGGTAAACACATAGAGCGATTATCATTATGGATAAAATGGAGTGTTTCGTGATAACAGAGTGATAGGTAGAACTTACCTTGCTCTGAGCAAAACTGGTGGAATCACCTTTATAAGAAATGAAAAGTCTGGAGAATTGATATCTACAGTATATTGCAAAATTGAGCCAGCGTAAGAAAATAATAAAAATGGAAATTATAGGTGATCTGAATAGACCCTCCACAGGGTAATTGAACTGAAATAGTACCAATACAATAATAATATAAATGATATTACTGAACATTAATTCAATACCCCCACTTTTTTAATCTTTCTACCATCCGTTCTCTATGAGTGCCTGGCCAGTAAAATCGTTTGCAAATTGGGCAAAAAACAATCCTTTCATGGTACGTAAAGAAAACAAAATCAGGGACATTTTGCTGTGCTACTTCCAGTTCAGCCTTGGATAGCAATGAATTACAGACAATACACCTGCTGAACCATTCTTTCCGATCCCGTGTAAGCTTTAGTGAGTTGTCAACTGCCTTTAATTGATCTTTCACCAGATCGTGATCTATGAAGACAGAATTTGAATATTGTGTGGCAGTTGCATGATTTCTTGTCAAAAGAATTCTTCCCTCCTTAACCAACTCGGATAGTCTCTGATCTGGATAGCCCGTCTGGTAAAAGGTATCGTATCCCATTACCCTTAAATATTTTGCTAATTTGCCAAGCATTGTATCAGCCACAAACAGTATTGGGTTTTTTGTGTTCATCGGGTTTATCGTGTCTGTTGTGTTACCTCTTGGTAATTTAGATCAAGTTTTGTTGAATCGCTGAGTTAATAACTGCTCAACCACTCAACCTTTTGACTACTCAATCAACTATTGTTCAGATTAATAATCTCAAAGCTTGGGGGTGGGTTCAATTGGAAAATCTCTTCAGGGACTGGTTTATTCACTGTAAAACTCTTATATCGTATCACTACTAATTGGTCTTCATTTTCCTTTAACACCTTTACTTTTAAGGGGTGAGGCCCCAAATCTCCTTCCTCAAATTCCGAAAAAAGTATACTCAATCCTTTCATTGGAAAATAGATGGATCGAGGCAGAAGGGTTTTTGAAGAAAAAGAAATCGTTTCTATAATCTCACCCTGCTTATTATAAAGAGATATTTCATGTGGCTTCAAGCTCACTGTTCCGCCTGATGCGGATAGTATTGGCACACTACCAGAAAATATCTTCCATGCTAAATCCAAATCAAGACCATAGAGGAAAAACTGTTTTATGTCTAAAGAATGTGGTGGGCCCCTGAAAAACTTCTTATCAGTGAGAGATAATACTGAAATACTTTTTTCATCAGCTACGATGTAAAGGAGCGGTCTTCCCCAGGGATGAGTAATTTCGAGCCTGATTTTATAAGGATTACTTCCAATAGCAAAAAGATTTGCCTCTATTTCTTCTTCCCCCTTTTTTAGATTTAATTTTCCAATCCCTTGAAAGGTTGACACTTTTTCCTCTTGATCTTTTAGGTTAGAAATAAGTCGGTCAGACTCTTTTTGAGAGAAAGGTTTAACAGGCGGAAAAGGTTCGAGAGACGCACATCCTAAAACCAGGGTTAAAAGGAAAATAAACAGATATGATAAAAAATTGTTCCATGTTTTATACAATATCAAGGTAATTACTCAACACTTTTTGGATTTATAATTGATGGTTCTTTAGGGCATATATCAAGGCGCATTACCTTTCAGATGCTCCATAACATCTTGTATTTTTTTATTTAGGGTCTCCTGATTCGCATTCTTTAGAGAAAGGGCCTTTTTGTAAATTGTCAAGGCCTCTTCATACTCCTTTTTTTTGAAATAAACATCACCGAGATGCTCATTAATGGCAGGATCTTCAGGGGCCAATTCGATAGCCCTTTTAAGCTCAATAAGGGCCTTATCGTAAAGCCCTTTCCGAAAATAAACCCATCCCAGGCTATCAATTATATAACCGCTCTTGGGTTTGTACTGCAGAGCTTTTTTAATTAACTCCTGTGCCTTTTCGAGATAAATGCCCTTATCAGCATAAGTATAGCCGATGTAGTTAAGGGCATCAGCATGCTTAGGGTTTATCTTTATTACCATTTCCATTTGTTGGATGCACTCTTCATTTCTTTTTAACTTATCCAATACAATGCCAAGCCTGTATAGAAGGCCAGTATTTCTTTTGTTGGATTTCAATCCCTCCTTCAAAATATCCATCGCATTGGGGAATTCATCTTTTAATTCGTAAAGTGAGGCCAACATCAAATATAGTTGAGGATTTTCCTTCCCGTGATTAATGGTTTTCTTAAGGAGGTTTATTGCCTTATCAAGTTTTTTTTGCCTTTCCAAAATATAGGCCATGCGCATCCTGGCATCTATAAAATAACTACTATCAGGATTAATAAGATTAAGGTTTTGATAGGCCTTATTAAAATCTTCATTCTCTTCCAGAGCCGCTCCTAGGTAATATCTCGCCTCCTGATCATTCGGCCATGCAGACACTATTGATGTAAGTTCTTCAATAGACTCACTCAATTTTCCATATTTGAGGTATATAAGGCCAAGTCTTTTTCTTTTTAGATCTCCAGGGTCTAATATCTTTTTCATCTCTTCCATATGCTCTTCAGCAAATTTCTTTTGACCGATCTTGTAGTAAAGGGCAATAAGTCTTTCCCTGGCTATAGTATTGTGAGGGTATAAATGCACTATTTTATTATAGGTTTCTATTTCCATATCAACGTTATCTGTTTTATTGAACAGAGTTGCCAAATCGAAAAGGGCTGGGAGGAATCTGGGATTTATTTCAAGTACCTTATGAAATGCCTCCTGTGCTTTGTTATATGCTTTGAGCTCTAGATTTATTCTCCCTTTGTAATAATGAGCTATTGTCAGCTCAGGTTCATTTTTTATGAGAATGGATAACTCATCCAGTGCATGATCATGATTTTTCAATCTGATATAGAGTGTCGATAGATAAAGCCTTGCTTCCCTGTTATGTGGGTCCTTTTTCAGGATTTCCCTATACTGAGATATAGCCAGGTCGTATTTTTTTAGTTGAGAGTAAATTTCTGCCAGGAATTCCCGTGCCTTACTGTCACCCGGTGTTAGGTCAACTGTCTTTTTGGCAAAATGTAATGCATCTTCCATCTTACCATTTTCAACCAACACTTCAGATAATTTCATAAGTAAATAGGGGGAGTCTTTGTCATGTTTTAAGGCCTCTTTTAAATAGATTTCCGCATCTTCATACTCGCCATTTGTTACCGCTATACAGGCGAGGGCATAGTTTTGATAGGCATAGTGGGAAAAATCTTTTTTATCGCTAATCTTTTCTGATAGAATAGCGTCTTGTTTTAAGGAAAATTTTTCTTCTACACCCACACATGACAGGGCAAGTGCCATTGAAATAAACAGAGATAAGATAGGTATTTTTTTAATTGTCTTATTCATTTAAAAGGTCAGAGAAATCTTCTTCAAAATCGGCGATATTTGCAACCAACCATTTCTTGGCATTTTTAAGGATCTTGTCCTGAATCTGTCGAACTCTTTCCCTGGAAATGTCATGTTTATCTCCAAGCTCCTGGAGGGTCAAGGGCTCTTCGGCCAACATTCTGTTATCAAATATATCTCTGTGTTTCCCTAAAAGAGTTTTCCTGTATTCCTCTAATTTTTCTCGGAGTAATTCTCTTCTCTCCTTTACAGATATCTGTTGATCTATATCCATTTCTGGAGAGGGCAGAAAAGATCCATAATCTTGCTTAGCATCTTCTTTAACCGGTGCATCAAGAGAAACCTCCCAGCCACCTAATCGCTGTGCCATTTCTACTATTTCATCTTGTTTTACATCTAATCGCTCTGCAAGGAGTTTGGGTTCAGGGTCATACCCTAAAGAAAGCAACCTCTCTTTTTCCTTTGCAAGATTGAAGAAAAGTTTTCTTTGAGACTGAGTGGTTCCAATCTTGACTAATTTCCAATTCTCCATGATAAACTTAAGTATGTAAGCCTTTATCCAAAATGAGGCATAATAGGAAAATTTAATGCCTTTGTATGGATCAAATTTCTTTACTGCCTGCATTAACCCAACATTTCCTTCCTGGATTAAATCCATAAGGTTTTTCATCCAATACCTATGAAAGTCCATTGCGATTTTTACCACTAACCTTAGATTGGATAGAATAAGCTTGTGGGCCGCCTCCGGATCATTTTTTTGCCTATATCTAATAGCAAGCTCTATCTCTTCAGCTTTGGTAAGAAGCTTATACCTCCGCATTTCCCATAAATACATTTGCAAAGGATCATAGGCGACTAAGGAGCCTTCCTGCTCTTTCGGAACAGGCGTGAGATCATACTGGGAATCAATAGATAGATCATCTATTTCTTTTTGAGCATTTTTATTTTTATTCTTTTTCATCTTTAATTTATTAGGCACATTCCTTGATGGAAATGCTGAGGACGAACGTGAGCTATAGCGGTTGGAGATGAATTAATCAAATTATGAGTTTTGAATTTGAACTTTGAGATATTTCTTTTTCCCTGCTCTTAACAAAATGATATTACTCTGAATATCATCCGTCCCAATTATTGTTTCAAAGGATGGGACCGTTTGCCCATTTATATACGCACCCTTTTGGGATATTAACCTCCTTGCCTCACCTCTCGTTTTACATAGACCAGTGTTTTGAAAAAGAATATAGGCCTCAATTCCTTCACCTAAATCCTTTCTTGTCAAAGAGTAGGTGGGAATTTCCCCAATATCCTTCATAACGCCTCGACTGAATAGCTGTCTAGCAGAGCTTCGAGCATTGTCCGCTGCCTCTTGACCGTGACATATTTTTGTGGCCTCATATGCTAAAACATCCTTTGCCTCTCGTAATTTCTCATCTTTTAGACGAGAAAGTTTTTCGATCTCATCCATAGAAAGAAACGTAAAATAAGAAAGGAATCTTTTTACATCTCTATCATCTATGTTTACCCAGTATTGATAATATTCATAGGGGGATGTCAATTCAGGATCAAGCCATACAGCACCTTTCTGAGTTTTCCCCATTTTATAACCATCAGCAGTAGTTATCAAGGGAAAGGTAATCCCATGGATAATTTTTCCTTCAATTCTTCTCGTCAAATCAGCACCAGCTAAAATATTCCCCCATTGATCGTTCCCCCCCATCTGGAGGAGACAGTTATGGTTTTTAAAAAGATACCAGAAATCATAAGCCTGAAGGAGCATGTAGTTAAATTCTAAAAAGCTGAGGCCAGTTTCCATCCTCTGGCGGTAGCTTTCAGCTGCCAGCATCCTGTTTACACTGAAATGTCTACCTATGTCTCTTAAAAAATCTATGTAATTTAAAGGGGCCAGCCAGTCAGCATTGTTGAGCATAAGGGCTTTACCATTATTAAAATCAATAAAGTGAGACAGCTGTCTCTTGATGCCCTCAGCATTGATATCAATCTCCTCCCTTGTCATAACAGTTCTAATTTCATCCTTTCCACTGGGATCGCCCACAAGTGATGTTCCACCTCCAACCAAAGCAATGGGTCTATGGTCTTCTCTCTGCATGTGGGCAAGAGACATAATAGGAAGCAAGCTACCAACATGTAGGCTTTTTGCTGTTGGGTCAAAACCGATATAACAGGTAATTGGTTTTTCAAAAAGCTCCCTGAGCATATTCTCATCGGTTACCTGTTCAATAAAACCTCTTTCCTTAAAGATATCATATATATTTCTCAATTAATCCCCCAGATAATTATCAGCTTAATTTTAACATACACCTCTATCCTTCTGGAAGCTTTATCCTTACTACCTGTCCTTGAGCACCGAGATTGCTAACCTCCTTTCCATTAAGGAAAAACTCAATTCCGGCAGCATTGCCTACCAAAATGTTAAAGCCCTTCTCTGCCGTCCATCGAGGAGTTTGCCCTGGCTGAAAAAGGTACTCCTTAACTGATGTATCATCGATGCTGATAGCAATCCAGGTCCGGCTTTTAACATTGGCAGTAAGAATTAACCGTGGCAATAGAGGTTTTTTTTCTTCTTCTTTCTTCATTGGAATAGTCGAATCCTCAAGAACTATGGTATCATCAATAGGCTTCGATTTTAAAGTGGCTTTATTCATCTCCTCTACCACTACTTCATCTTCTAATAGAAGTATTTCCTTTTCTCTCTCGTCTTGTTGGTTATTGCCCTCTTTCTCTGCTATACCCTCCATTTTTTTCCCAAGACTTTGTGTCCCGAGATACTGAAAGGCCTTGTCAGTAATTAAAATATTGCGTTTATTTAGATAAATAAGAGCAACAATAAAGACTAGAACCAAAACAGGAATAATGATGATAAGATATGGTCTGCCTGATTGTAGTCTTGTTTTCTTTAGTACTTCTGGCGTAGTTTTTTCAAAAAATGAGGTCCTCAGGTAATGATGCCTGACTGTTTCTTTGTCCAGTCCTAAAAATTCAGCATAGGATTTCAGAAAGCCTTTAATGAAAACCTGTGAAGGCAGTTTACTCCATTCCTCATTTTCTATTGCTTCAAGATTATGCCTTCGTATCCTTGTAGCCTCAACTACTTCATCTAATTCAATATGGCGCTCTTCTCTGGATTTTTTTAAAAAAATACCCAGACTAATATCTTCTATTGTTTCCTTTTCTTTTTTTTTGTGAGAAGATTCTTCCATATTAAAATGTGACCTTGATAAAAGATTCCTTCCTAAGTTTATTTAACCATGCAGCATATCTTTTTTCTACTTTTTCCTTAAATAATTTGTAATAGATTGCATCTCGGATTTCTTCAAAAGGTTTGAGTCCACCTTTTTTCTCTTCTACTAACATGATTATCTGAAAGCCAGATGGTGCAAGATCTAAATCAGTATATTCTCCAACTGAAAGTTTAGCTATTTGTTCTCTTAATACGGGTTCAAGATGGCTTGCTTTTATCCAGCCCAGATGACCTCCCTCTGGACCCGCAGGCCCCTGAGAATATGTCTTTGCCATCTCGGAAAAATCGTGGCCTTGTTGAAGTCTTTGCAATATCTCTAGTCCTAAAGATTTTACGCGAGCAATCTCTTCCTTATCATTTGGACTTCTAACCCTTAAGAAAATCCTATCCAGCCTCACTTTAGAGACCTCAGTATATTCTTTTGAATGTTTTTGGTAATATCTTTTTATCTCCTCTTCGGTTATAACTATCTTTGATTTCACCTCATAATTTACCAGCTGAAACTGTTCAATCTCCTTTTTTATCTTCTCCGTATATTCCTTGAGGCTTACCCCTTCCTGCTTTAGACTATAAATTAACTCCTCCTGTGTAAAATTATTTTCCTTTTTCACCTTTTCAATTTCTTCCTCTACATCTTTTTCTGTTACTTTTATTCCCAATTTCACTATTTGTTGTTCTGTTATCTTTTCATTAACCAGATTATCCAAAATAGCCCTGCGCATCTCATAGAATTTTTTCTCATTTCTTAGTTGCAGATCCTTTGCACTCGATCCGGTTAACCTTTTGATTGAGGTATTGAGATCATGGAGGGTAATTATATCGCTATTAACTCTCGCTACAATTCTGTTCGTTATCTCGGCCAAGAGATACCCAGGAGCTAACGCAAATACAATAAGCAGTAGTGCAAAAAGGATAATTAATTTAGTCGTTTTCATTAACGCCCCTCAGTTTATCTAACAATGTGTAGTTGACTTTAACAGGATAATTATTCCTCAATTCTTTAAGCCATGTGGTATATCGTCTTTCCACTGCTTTATTTAAAAGTATATTTTCTATTTCACCCTTCACCTCCAAAAGATCTTTTACTCCTGGTGGCTCCCTTTTGAGGACTTTTATAATGTGGAAGGCGTAGGGGGTTTTAATGATTTTGCTCACTTCACCAACAGGTATTGTAAATATGATATCAGATAGGGGAGAAGGAAGTATATACTTGGCTTTCCAGTGTATACCATAATCTCCACGAATTCCAGATCGCAAAGATTGTTCCTTAACTAATTCTTTTATGTCTTCTCCCCCTTTAAAGCTGGCGAGAACAGCCTCGGCCTCTTTTCTCGTTTTAGTAACGACATGCACAAATTTGGATCTTGAAGGATGCAAGAAATCCTCCTTCCTCTCCTGATAGTATGATTTTATCGCATGGTAAGAGATAGGAGGCAGAGACGCAGTTTGCTCCTTTACAATCTCTTTAATTAAAAGATGTTCGCTGAATCTCTCTTTCCATTCATTATATTCTATGCACCGGGATAGAAGCATTTCATTAAAGCTATTTTCTGGATAATCCTTGACAATATTTTGTATAGCCTTTTTCAATTCATTCCCATTTAAGAAAATACCGTTTTCTTCTCCATATTCAAGCACGAGAGCGTCATCCACAATTCTATTTACAAGCTCATGGATAGATGACCATACTGCCTTCTGAGGAACATTATTTTCAACTGAGGTAATGTGCACTTCTCTCTTTATATCACCCACGGTAACTACTCGATCTCCTACTCTTATAACAACAGCTTTATTTGATTCTACCGTGGGAGAGCAGGCTGATAAGGTAAAATGAATAAAGATACAAAAAAATAGGAAAATAAAATATCTTATAATATTGATATTAATCATAGATAAATTGTATCTGCTCAATAATTTAAGGAAGGGTATGGGTGTCTTTTTTTGTTATGCCCTTCTAATAGGGCGCTTTGCCATGTCGTTTCAAAATTGAGTAATAGCAACTTGACCTTAGAGTTATATGATCCGTCTATATTACCCAATTTTGAAACGACAACTAATCTTAAGTTATATTTAAGGGCATAAGCAAAAAAAGACACCCATGCCCTAAAGAAGCAGTAAATTTAAATCCACAAGATTTTGAGCAATTACGATAAATTTATAAAAAATGACATAATTTATTTAAATTATACTATCATTATGAGAAATGCAAGAAGAATTTAGATCAATTTTTTACGATATAGCGATCAAATTGATGTATTATTTCCTCTGCCTCTCCAAGGGTAGAAAAGGATCTCTTTTTCTCTCTCACAACCTTGAGTTTCTGATCGGATAAAAATGAGAAATTATCCGGATGACTGGAAACGAGGTCAATCAAGCCAGATGGTGATAAATGGGTATCCTTAGAAAAGGAAAAGATCATATAATCATTTTTAATGTCTAACACTGTTGAGCCAATTTTCTTCAGTCCTATCTTTATCTTAATAACAGAGATAAGGTTTGCAACCTCTTTTGGCAAAGGCCCACACCTATCTTCAATTTCCTGTACCATCTCCTTTAATTCATGTTTCCTTTTAATGGAAGATAAGCGTCTGTATATATCCAGCCTGACATCACTCTCCTCAATATAGCTGTGAGGAATAAACACTGGTAAATCAGTATGTATCTCAGGAAATATTTCCTCTTGCCATACCTCTCCCTTTAGCTCCGCAATTGCCTGTTCTATCAGTTTTAGATATAGTTCATAGCCAATAGCCTTTATATGACCTGATTGAGAGAAACCAAGTATATTTCCACCCCCTCGTATTCTTAAATCATTTAATGCGATATTGACCCCCGAGCCCAAGGACGAAAAATCCATCAAAACCTTGAGTCTTTTCTGGGCATCTCGTGTCAAATGAGAGCCGTCTGAAATCAGGAGGTAGGCATAAGCCTTCACATTAGACCTACCAACTCTCCCCCTGAGCTGATAGATCTCAGCCAGGCCAAAGCGATCTACCTTATTAATTATTATAGTATTGGCTGAAGGTATATCCAGACCTGAATCTATTATGGTAGTGCACACAAGGACATCTGTCTCCTTGGCCAAAAATTTAATCATTGCCTTCTCTAAATCCCTCTCCCTCATCTGACCATGGGCAATGCCAATCCTGGCTTTGGGAACAAGTCTGC
>JAFDDS010000263.1 GCA_019310745.1 Deltaproteobacteria bacterium
TAACGCTTACACAATCAAGGGATAGAGTTTAAGCAGTGGTTAACAAAAAAGTAGAATTTCATATCAGGGTGCCTTTTCTGGTCGGGGGAGATTTGATAAGCACTGGAAAAATACTTGACAATAAAATTTTTTATATATAGTAAATAATTACAGATGAGCATAAAATGCACAAATGAGCAATTATATATGCACATCTAAAATCAAAACCTCGGTGGATTTATAGGTGAATAGATTCAGTAAAAGCTGGATAAAACTCACTCGTTCTCCTCTGGGGTGGAAAGGAGGGACAAGGCTCGGGTTTTTGTTTTTTATGCCAGCAGTCAGGGTTTGAAAGCAGGGCCCGGCTTTATAGCTGGCGGCTTAATCTCAACATTCAATGAGGAGGTTAAAAAATGAGTATTTTAGGTGATCGGAACTTAGGGAAAGAAATAAATTGGCAAAAAATCTTTATAGCTATCATCCTGTTAGCTTTCCTGATGACTTTTGGGTTCAGTCAAGTGGCCATTGCAGCCAAAAGACCTATCAAGATAGGCTTTATTGCTCCCGTGGCTGGGGGGCATGCTAAGTTAGGAATGGACATGGTTGCTGGTTTTAAGATGTACTTGGATGAGATCAACTATACAGTAGCAGGACGCAAAATTGAATTGCTCGTCCAGGATGAACAGAAGCCTGCTGTTGCAGTTACAACGGCGCGCAAATTCATTGTTCATGACAAAGTGGACTTAATCGCCGGTCTTCTCTTTACAGGATCTGCTTATGCGTTAATTCCAGTTGTTACAGATCAAAAAACACCACTTATCGTATGCATTGCTGCTGCGGATGATGTGACTCAGCGTAAGCATTCAAAGTATGTGATGCGTCTCAGCTTTGGTGCAAGCGAGATGAGCCATATTGCCGGAGACTATGCCTATAAAGAACTTGGATGGCGGAAGGCTGCAACTGTCGCCTGGGATCGAGCTTGGGGGCACGAATCTGCTGGTGGATTCCATCGGGCCTTTGAGGAAGCAGGAGGCAAGGTTATTCAAAAAATCTGGCCTCCTCCTGGTTCTATGGACTTCGGACCTTTCGTGGCAAATTTAGATCGCGAGGCGGATGGCCTATTTGATTGTATTACAGGAGGAGCAAGTATCCGTTTTCTGAGGGCGTTGAGGGATACCGGCCGTAAATGGGAGGTAATAGGTCCTGGAATGATCACAGATGAAACATTTTTTAAGGCACTGGGTGACGTTGGTATCGGTGTTTACTCCGTATTCCCATATAGTACAGCCCTTAAGACCTCAGAAAATATCAAATTTCAAGAAAGAGGCCGAAAACTTCGGAAAGGTGAAGACCCCCCGGGTTTCTTTTCAATCAACTATACAGCGGCGAGATTCATCATCCAAGCTATTGAGTCAATCAATGGCAACGTTGAGGATACAGATGCCTTCATAAAGGCCATGAAATCTCTTAAACTTCAGTCTCTTCGAGGACCACTCAAACTGGATAAATACGGGCATCCGATTCAAAACCAATACATACGGCGGATGGAAAAAGTGGGTGGTTCTTATCAGAACACAGTTATCAAAACGTACCCCATGGTTACCCAATTCTTTAAGTTTGATCCGGAAAAGTATCTCAAGCAGCCTTCATATACTCGTGACTATCCTCCCTGCAAGTTTTGTAAATGATAGTTAGGGGAGGAAGAAGCAGTGTTATTAGTTGTCCAAAGGCAAATGTGTGGGGAGATAATAGAAATTACATATGGAATTTTGGGTGATTCAATCCTTTAATGGCCTGTCGTATGCGGCCTTATTGTTTCTTTTGGGCGGTGGATTAACCCTCATCTTTGGAGTGATGAGGGTTATAAACATCGCCCAGGGATCATTTTTTATGGTTGGAGGATACGTCGGTTATTCTATAATCTCTCTGACAGGAAATTTCTATCTGGGTATTTTAATAGCTTGTTTAGCACTCAGCTTGATAGGCATGATTATTGAGCGCTTCTCTTTGAGGAGGCTAGCTGGCGATAACCTGCGAAATATGTTGGCCACCATGGGTATAGCCCTCTTTCTTCAAGACAGCTCCCTTTTGATCTGGGGTGGCGATCCACTCTCTATTTCTGTTCCAAACTATTTATCCGGGAGTGTTCAGATAGGGAACCTTTACTTTCCGGCCTTGCGAATCTTTATGATTCTCGAAGCAGTGCTGATCTTTATTGTACTCATGTTGGTGGAGAGAAAAACAAGAGTTGGTGCAATAGTCAGGGCCTCTATTGACAATCCCGAAACGGCTGAGGGACTTGGTATTCATGTCCCTTTGGTAAGGATGGGTGTCTTTGGCCTGGGGGCTCTCGTCACGGCTTTTGGAGGTGTGACTGGTTGCGCCTTCATGAGCATCTACCCCGGACTTGACTTTGAAATGCTTGTGTTTGCTTTTGTGGTAGTCATCTTGGGCGGAATGGGGAGCATACCAGGGGCGTTTATTGGCGCAATCATCGTTGGCCTTATGGATAACTTTGGGAAAGCCCTCTTTCCAGAATTATCCTGTTTCACTGTCTTTGCCCCGATGGCTCTCATGCTCGCCATACGCCCCATGGGACTTTTC
>JAFDDS010000264.1 GCA_019310745.1 Deltaproteobacteria bacterium
AAAACTTTCCAATGGTGATAGTAATCTGTAATGAAATCTTGATGATCGTGGGTTTTGAGTATATGGCAAGAAACCTAGAAAGTGAGGATGCTGCCAGGTACCACAACATCTTAAGCTGTGGACTATAACCGGTTTAATGAGTTATCTACTATTCTACTATTCTTGACACGCAAGACCCTTACTTCTATACTATCTTCACCCAAAAGCAAATCTTTGTTAATTTAATTCATGAATAGGCTATTTATGATCGAAAAGAGGAGATATAGGAATGGAGGCTATTAAAGGTGTCAAGAACCCAGCAGAGTGGCTGGAAATCACCATTAAAGATTTCGTTAATAAATCCCCGGAGAACACGCTCCAAAATAGAGAAAATGAAAAGGCATGGGCAGATCCATTAGTGGGATTTTCAAGAGGTGATGACCCTCTCTATCAAGAATACAAGGAAAAAATAGGAACCTTTTACTGGACACCATCGGAGATATTCAACAAAACATTTCCTGGGTTAAAGGTTGATCCAGATCAACTAACAGTCATAAGTTGGATTTTGCCCCAAGTCGAATCAACAAAGTCCGATAACCGGAAGCAGAGAGTCTATCCCTCGGAAAGCTGGGCCAGAGCACGCATCTATGGTGAAGAGGGCAACGTAAAGCTTCGCCAGCATGTGGTGGCAACTTTACAAGGGTCGGGATTCAAGGCCGTGGCCCCCATGCTTTCTCCTTTCTGGAAGCAGGAAAAATCTGAGCGGTACGGGTTTGCCTCCAACTGGTCTGAACGCCATGCAGCCTATGCCTCAGGGCTAGGAACCTTTGGTCTCTGTGATGGTCTGATTACTCCAAAGGGCAAGGCCATGCGTTGTGGATCAGTTGTTGCGCACATTAAAATTACCCCCACAAACAGGTCATACCAAGATCATCTCGCTTACTGCCTCTTTTTCACACAGGGGATATGTGGAAAGTGTATCCAACGGTGCCCTGCAGGCGCAATTACTGAAACAGGGCATGACAAGGTGAAGTGTCTAGAATACATAAGACAGACCACAGTGGAGTATGTGAAATCCAATTATGGCTTCGATGGTTACGGCTGCGGTCTCTGCCAAACGGGGGTACCCTGTGAGTCCAAGATTCCTATAGAGCAGGATGTGAAGACGTATGAGTCTTTATGAAACTGGCACAAAAGGCGGGGTGTCAGAGGAGTCGGTTTTGCTTCACAGAAAGCCCATGGAAAATCTTACATTTCAGAAGAGGCCAAGGTTGTTTACTAACATAAGACTTCCGGGCTGAGGCAATAAAGAGATAAGAGTACAGCATATAGTGGTGGGAAAAAATGGCCCAAAACTTATGCTTACTGTTATTAGTCATAAGTCAGAACATCTCCAGAAGCCTTTCTAATGTTATTAGCAGTCTGTAATCGAATCAAAGCTATATCTGGGTAGGTATGCCAATATGAAATGCCATTTTCCAGTTAGGCTTCCCACCTGCCTTGACAGGACACTTTGTTTCATCCCTCCCATGTATTATCTCATATATCTAAAATCTTACCAACAAGTGGAAATTAATTTCCCAAAATATTTATATTCTTTTACACATTTCAAAATGAAGCTACAGGTAAGTTATCTTAACAATTTGAAATCTAAAGAAAATCTTCAAGAGCCTGTTTTGGCATTTTTATTGCTATTAAATTATATAAGCAAGTGTTTTTGTGAGGGATAAGCAACACGTAATAAAAAAACCAATTTTGAAGATAAGTAATATGAACTTGCATACCCTAATACTAACAGCCGTAATCATCCTCATCATGGCTTGTATTAAAGTGGTGAAAGGCCTCAGACAAACGATTGATATTGATGACGAGTATTTGGAATATTACAGCAAATGGCGATAAATTTTATCTTTGATTGCCTTTCTTATTGTACTGATTGCCATTTTTCGGTTAGGCTTCCTCCCTGAGTTGCTTTGCACAGTCTGCCCTCCCAAAGGATCATAGCGCCTGGTGCTTCAATTTATACACCATTTCAGCTGGGGTGTTATCCTCGGCTCCCTTTTGGCTTCTTGGGTTTCTCATAATAATTGAATAAATCTGCCCATACTTTTTTCCAAAAAAATCCGATTTTTTTAAATCGAAATTTTGGGTGATATAGTTACGACAATTGACCGCTGTATCGCGATAATCGGTCCTCTGTTTTTGTGGGCTTTAGGTTATTAGAGGGCATTCAAAGCTTTATTGGCCTGAAACGAAAAGGGGGAGGAATGTCATTTATTACAGTATTGTGGGAATAAGGTAGACGGAAAACCAGTATTTTGATTATCAATGATTGATAATAATTTTGCGTGGTATCTTATAGGGAGAAATATTTTTAATGCACCAGTTTCTGAGGTTTTTTTCACTCATTATCCGTCCAGGTTTTAAAGAAACTTCACACGCAACAATGTCGCCATATTTTTGATGCCATTCACCCCAGATTTGAACTGATTGGATATCAGGATGATACAAAAGTATCTTTTCCACTTCTTTGGGATATACTTTTAAACCAAATATATTAATCATGTCTTTTTTTAATCCTGTTAACGTAAGATAATTTT
>JAFDDS010000265.1 GCA_019310745.1 Deltaproteobacteria bacterium
TTATCGAATTGAATGAAGCTTTTGCTGCCCAGTGCCTGCGAGATGAAAAGATCATGGTTGACGACGGCTGGGATTGGGAAAAGGTGAACGTTAATGGCGGCGCCATCGCCCTCGGTCATCCGATCGGCTGCTCCGGCGCTCGAGTATTGGTCACACTGCTTTACGCCCTCAAACAGCGCGAGCTTAAGACCGGCATTGCATCTTTATGCCTGGGAGGTGGAGAGGCTGTGGCTCTGAGCATTGAGATGATTGATTTTATCTAAGATGGATGTGTCAGACCGCACTCAGGCGGTGATCATTGCCATTCAACATGGGTTGAGGTGATCAGTAATTAGATTACTGATTCTAATTTGTTAAGTTTCACAAATTAGATCGCTTTTCTTGACATTTTCCCTCTGAAATCCATTTCTCTCGATTGAGCGGCTATTTATCAGTGGCCTTTTAAGTCTTTGGTTGGGCGCTGCCTTTGCTACATTTCCCTATGCTATGACCTCTATCAGTAGTCTACAGTCTTTTTGGTCCTGGCTCGATTCCAGTCCGATAACCTCCACAGCTGTAATTTCTCCCTACTGACTTGCTGTCAATTGCACCAAGAATCCACCTGATTTGATGTCAGACGCCCCCTGAAAAACACCCCTGTTTTCACCCTTCCAGAGGACAAATCTAAGCGATTTTTGGCTATATTGGCATTTATTCCCTAATTTCTGATCTATTCTTGCTTTGGTTGCACCGGGGTTGCACCAGGAAGCCATTAAATACTCAAATTATCAGCTCCCTCCGCTATAATACAGATAAGCAGATATCAGGCAAAATGGACCGATTATTGCCAGTATTCGCTCAAAATGAGCGATATCAATAGGTTAGGTTGCCTAATAACTTCTCGTCACTCTCTTACATTGTCAAAAGGATAAAAAATGATTCAACAATTGTCAAAAAATCAGAATTGGGCAAAAATTACGCCTGTTTTTGCTATAGCTTCTTCGATTTGGTTACTTTGGTTTTTTAAACCATCAGAGGTACTATTCTGGGCATATATTAATATTCCTCTATATTTATTCCATCAAACAGAGGAACATTTCTGGCCAGGCGGGTTCAAAAACTTTATAAATCATGAAATTAACAATCTGCCAGAAGGCGAGGAAACTCTTACTGACATAGGAATTTTCTGGATAAATATCCTATTGGTATGGGTGGCTTTCATTGTGTTTGGATTATTAGCACGCGTCAATATTGGCTTCGGACTTCTGATCATTGTTATCAGTATCATGAATTGCCTAACACATATTGCTCAAGGTGTAAGGCTTAGGAGATGGAATCCGGGACTGGTCATGGCAAGTCTGCAATTTGCAGTTTCAATCTTTGCTGCGTACTTCGTAACTGTAAATGGTCTGACTAATCCTGCAATCTGGTGGATAGGCACCGTTGTTTTTTCGGGAATTGTTCATGCCATATTATTTAGAATGGTATTAAAAAAATGAAGTCATGCAACCTAACCCCCGCTCCACCTGACCCTTCGTCTCCCCCCTCGCTGCACTCGGGGTCCACTCAGGACGGCTGAGCTCATCAGTTGGGCCGCTAAAGAAAAACATGAATATACTTTTGAGAAAATCAAAACACTCGGATCTGCAATTTTTGAGAGCAATGCTTTATGAAGCAGTTTTTTGGCGAGCTAACCCAAATAAGCCTTCGTTTGAAAATGGACTTGCCAATCCGGGTGTAAGTAATGCGCTTGTTGATTGGGGTGAAAGAGAAGGAGACACTGCGGTAATTGCTCTGGTTGATTCAATTCCAGCCGGGGCGGCTTGGTATAGATTTTACACGGATGACAATTACATCAGGGGGTATATAGATGAAACGATACCTGCAATTGCAATCGCAGTCCATCAAAATTATCGGCATCAAGGAATTGGGAAAAAAATGATTGCATGGTTGCTTGATCATGCGTCAGAGCACAACATTCAAAAACTAAGTCTCATGGTCTCAAAAGATAACCACGCGATAAAGTTGTATCGGAAAAGTGGTTTTCTGGAATATGCAGATAAAGGAGATTCATTATTGATGTTGCGAAAAACAGAAACATGATGAAGAGCAGCCCAACCCAACATCAACCTAACACGGCTACGCCGTAAGGTGAGCGGCGCGATTTTCAAGCATTCAATCTGAGCAAAGCAGCTTTTGGAGCGCAAAACGCCGTGCAGGTTATGTGAATCGTTAATTCAACAGATTCATTTTATAGCCGACTTGGAATAAAGCCTTTATCCGCCACCGGAGGGCAGGCTGTAGGTTCGAATCCTAACGAAAAAAATACCTCTTTTCCGTGCATATCCCGTGCGTATAGGATAAAAACAATATTCAGGATATATACAATAGACACTATTTTCCCCCCTTTTTTCCCTCTGAAATCACTTTCTCTCGATGGATCGATCAAATAGAAGTGGCCTTTTAAGCCATTGGTTTAGCTTGCTAGTACTCTGAAGAGTATGACATTCGAGTCCCTCCCCGGCTCACAGAGAAAAACCACCTTTTCCAGGTGGTTTTTATATCCCTCTCAGCTGGTTTTCCAGAGTCGATCAA
>JAFDDS010000266.1 GCA_019310745.1 Deltaproteobacteria bacterium
GGTCATCACGGGATCCAGAAGGATGAGGATTACTATGATTGATATAGTGCCTCCTGCCTTTATATTTATTCTTGGTGCCATTCTCCTTCCCTTTCTTAGGGAAAGAAGGTTACGGCAAGTATTTCAACTCCTTATTCCTCTGATAGCCTTTATAGATCTCCTCTATATGCAGAAAGGTACCTATTGGGTCTATAACTTTCTAGGATATGACCTTATCCTTGGTAGGGTTGATAAACTCAGCATGTGTTTTGGATATGTGTTTGTCATTGTGGCCTTTTTAGGAATGGTTTATGCCCTCCATGTAAGGGAAGTTGGGCAGCATGCGGCAGCCTTTCTTTATATAGGGAGCACCCTGGGGGTTGTATTTGCCGGCGATATTGTTACCCTGTTTGTTTTTTGGGAAATCATGGCAGTATCCTCTGTATTCCTTATTTGGTATCAAAGAGATAAGGCAGCCCTTGACGCTGGATTCAGATATATCATGGTTCATATATTTGGTGGTTGCGCTCTTTTAGCTGGCATCATCATACATGTATCAAATACAGGATCCACACAATTTGGTTTTATAGAATATGGGGGGCTTGCCTCCCAGCTCATACTCCTTGGCTTTATCATCAATGCCGCTGTGCCTCCCTTTCATGCCTGGCTTTCTGATTCCTACCCAGAGGCCACTGTTACCGGGAGTGTATTCTTAACTGCCTTTACTACCAAAAGCGCTGTATATGTGCTTTTAAGAACTTTCCCCGGGGTTGAAATTCTGGTCTGGCTGGGGGCCATTATGGCATTATATGGTGTGGTCTATGCGGTCCTTGAAAACGATATCAGACGACTCCTTGCATATCATATCATCAGCCAGGTTGGGTATATGGTATGTGGTGTGGGATTAGGAATCGAGATGGCCATGAATGGTTCAACTGCTCATGCCTTTTGTCATATTTTGTATAAGGCCCTGCTTTTCATGGGCGCTGGAGCAGTCATCTATGTAACAGGAAGAAGAAAACTCACTGAACTTCAGGGGAGGAATTTATACAAGAAGATGCCCATCTGTCTCTCTCTTTACATGATAGGTGCTTTTTCTATCTCTGCGGTTCCACTCTTTAATGGGTTTATAAGTAAAACCATGGTTGTTGCTGCAACAGGAGAGTTACATAGACCTATCATACACCTGCTATTACACCTGGCATCCATAGGGACATTCCTCCATACAGGCCTGAAGCTTCCCTATGGCATTTGGTTTGGCAGAGTTCCTGAGGGAGAAACAATTGAGGAAGAAGAGATGGAGGCTACAGAGCCTCCCTTAAATATGCTAATAGCTATGGCTATGACCGCCTTTTTGTGCATTTTAACAGGTGTTTACCCTCAGATCCTTTATAATATTCTCCCTTATCCTGTCCATTATCATCCTTACACAATAAACCATGTAGTTGGGATGATGCAGCTATTACTGCTCACGGCTGGTGCATTTTGGCTCTATATAGACAAACTTGGTGGTGAATCTAAGGTTAGCGTTGACACGGATTGGTTCTATAGAAAACCAGGCATACTTCTCCTCTGGTTCGTCAGTAATCCATTGCAGGACCTCAGGCTTAGACTCCAGAGGTTTTTTACCAAAATGGTGGCAAACATTACGAGTCTAAGCAAAAATCCTATTTTACTCCCTGAGATAACAGTAAGGTATTTTCACCTAAAAATTATCAATAGGCTTTACCAAGCATCTGATATATATAAGGATAAAGCAGACGAACTAAAGGAATTGGAATCCAAACTTGCTGCGGTAAAAGAAATGAGATACGATGAAAATGTCTATCGAAGGCCTATAGGTTTGGGTGTCCTTATAGCTATAATCCTTCTATTTCTTTATGGTTTGATCTATTTTATACAATTGCGTTAAGACATAAAAAAAGACAGACTTTGCTACGCTCCGTATCAGTAATTGGAAACCTGGGATAATGGAATATTGTTGGTAAAAACGGATACTATCAATTATGATAGTTTTTGCTCCCCCCCGCACACCTCACTGCCTGCCGTCCGTCGGGCAGGATCTGATCGCTCACGATGCTGGACAGATACTCCATCACTCCAGTATTCCATCCCTCCAAAATTCCAATTGGAGCGAAGCCCCTAAGTTCGCCCTTCATGGTGGTTACTTTAAATAAAGGGAGTCGAATATGAAAAAGATACTGAAAGGGTTATTTATACTACTGGCCGTGGTATGTATCCCTGTTGGATTTTTTATCAGGCACGACCACACTGTCTTTTTTTGGCACAAAATACCATCAATTGAGGCGATTTTTGGAGTTATTGGGGGCTTTCTATTGATAATGGCCACAGCGATACTGACTTCCTTTGCACAAAAGAAGGAGGATTTCTATGATTAAGGCCATCCCACCTGCCTTGATATTTATCCTTGGGGCAATGCTGATCCCCTTTTTGAGGGGAAAAGTTAAACAGATATATATGCTCATGATCCCTGTAGTGGCCTTTTTAGATATTTTATATCTCACTCCAGGTACAAGCTGGGTATACAACTTTTTGGGTTATGACCTCATCTTTTGCAAGGTTGATAAACTGAGC
>JAFDDS010000267.1 GCA_019310745.1 Deltaproteobacteria bacterium
GGATACGAGTATGGTTCAACGAGGATCTGAATAGCCAAAATTTTATCGTTCCTGGCATTATTGCAATCATTATCATGATTGTAGGAGCAATGCTGACCTCGCTTGTGATTGCCCGTGAGTATGAAAACGGCACCATGGAAACAATACGCTCGCTGCCGGTCGGCGGAGGCGAATTTTTGCTGGGCAAGGCCATTCCCTACTTTCTGATTGCGCTCACTGACGTGTTAGTGGCAGTTTTTATGGGGCAGGTGCTCTTTGGTGTGGTGATGAAGTCAAGCTTCTGGTTACTGGTGTTTGCCTCTACAATCTATATATCAGTTGCATTGAGTCTAGGTCTGCTCATTTCTATTGTCACAAAATCTCAGCTTGTGGCGAACCAGATGGCTATATTGATCACCTTTCTACCTTCCTTATTGCTTTCCAATTTCGTTTTTCCTGTAGGGAATATGCCAAAGATATTTCAAATACTTACATATATTATTCCTGCCACCTATTTCATAGACATACTCAACGGAATCTATCTCCGGGGTCTTGGTCTTTCACACTTGTGGCAGAGTTTCATTGTACTTGTGGGCATGTTGATAGTCCTGTCAAATATTGGTTTTTCCATGTTAAAGAAAGAGGGAATGTGAAATGAGCTGGCTCAGGATTAGGGAATTGGTCCGAAAGGAGTTCATTCAGCTCTTTAGAGATAAAAAGAATAGGCCACTGTTGATTATCGCCCCCTTTGTTCAACTGCTCGTCTTCGGCTACGTACTCAGCACTGACGTGAAGGATGTGAGGGTAGGTGTTGTTGACCAGTCCCATACCAGAGAGAGTCGGATGTTGATGGATGCACTGGATGCGAACAGGACTTTCCGCATAACCCATTATGCGAATCATCCGGAGGAACTCGAGGAAGTATTGTTAGAGAGAAAGGTGGACCTTGCACTAAAGATTGGACCTGATTTTAGCGATCGCATCAGGAGTGGGGATTCAGCCCCTGTTCAGATCCTTACCGATGGGAGTATGAGTAATATGGCCTCTTTGAGAATCGCATATACTTCCCTTGTTCTTGACAGGTTCAATCAGAGTATGATTAGGGAGCTCTACAAGCAAAGACTGGATTACGGGAAGATAGATGCCCGAATACGGACATGGTATAATCCAAACTTGGATAGCCGAAACTTTTTTGTACCAGGCATTGTGGCCGTTTTGATCATGATCCTCTCTCTACTCCTTACCTCCATGGCCATTATCCGGGAAAAAGAAACAGGTACTATTGAGCAGCTTATTGTTACACCGCTGCGACCCATTGAACTTATTTTGGGAAAGATTATCCCATATATCATAATTACTCAGACACTTATGATTATCGTGATAACCTTTGCCATTTTCTGGTTCTCCCTCCCGCTTAAGGGAAACTTCTTTCTTCTCGTTGCTGCGGCATGCCTCTTTCTTTTGAGCACCTTGGGTACAGGACTATTCATATCAACAATCTCGACGACACAACAGCAGGCCATGATGACCGTCTTTTTTTTCATTCTGCCATTCTTCATGTTCAGCGGTTTCGTGTTCCCTATAGCCAGCATGCCAACGGCTATTCAATGGCTTACCTATCTGAATCCATTGCGGTATTTCCTAGTTATCATACGAGGTGTGTTCTTAAAAGGGGTAGGCATAACGGTGCTGTGGCCTCAATTCCTGGCAATGATGGTGCTGGGATTGATCGTTTTTACAAGCGCTGTCAAAAGGTTCAGAAAGAGGCTTGATTAGAAATAATTATAAAACCTACATAACGCTCAGATCGCGAGAGACGATATTGACATTTACTTTGAAAATTTCAAATGCTAAAGATTCGAAACTCAAATAACAGTAAAAACGCAAATGTCACACGTGAATGCTCTGACATTTCCGTCTTGAAGGATCTTCCATGGTATGCTCCCTGTGGCAATCAGAAAACACTCTTATAAAAGCTACATTCGAGGAAGATGATGGCATGCGTACTTGGGATTGATATCGGTTCCGCCTTTTCAAAGGGAATACTGATGTGTGACGGGAAAGTCATGGGATCGCGTGTAATTCCCTCTGGAGGAAATTATCGATATACCGCGGAAAAGGTGAGAGAAGCGCTCCTTTCTAAATCGAAACTATCGCCAGAAGACATTCTTTATACCGTGGCCACTGGATACGGTGCAAAGAATGTGAGCTTTGCAAATGATGTAATTACAGACATATCCTGCCATAGCAGAGGGATATTTTATCTTTTCCCCTCGGTAAGAACAGTAGTTGATGTCGGGGATCTCTTTAGCAAGGCCTTTCGGATTGATGAAAGAGGAAATTCGCTCACATTTCTATTGAGTGGCAAATGTGCTGGTGGGAGCGCCAGGGTCTTACAGGTAATTGCCAAGGTTTTACAGGTAAAGGTGGAGGAGATAGGGGAGCTATCCCTAACGTCGCAGAAAAGAATAGATTTTAATACTGGATGTGCTGTTTTTGCAGAGACTGAGGCAGTATCAAGAATAGCCGAAGGGGCTTCCAAAGAGGATCTTTTGGCCGGGATTCACAGGGCTCTGGCAGCACAGAT
>JAFDDS010000268.1 GCA_019310745.1 Deltaproteobacteria bacterium
GATAGGCCTTAGAATTCCTTTCCTTTCACCTGGAAAATCTATCCCTGTTTGTTCACCAAAACCAAATCTTTTTAAATAATAATTGAAGCGCTCTGCTCCAAGTCTCTGGCCTATTTTTATTGCCCCTATGTTACTGGAAAATTTGAGTATATCACGCACCTTTAACATCCCGTAGGGTTTGCTATCGTGAATAATAAAGCTGCCAACAGCATACTCTCCCTTTTCACAATTAAGGACTGTTTCTGGACTAATTACACCTTCTTCTAAGGCGCCAGCTAAAAGAAATGCCTTTTGAGTAGATCCAGGCTCAAAGCAGTCAGTAATTGCCCTATTTCTCCACTCATATGGTTGATACTGCCAGAAGATATTTGGGTTAAATTCTGGCACTACTGCCATAGCCAAAATCTCGCCTGTCTGAGGCCTCATCACTATACATACACCACTTCTCGCTCTTGATTTTCGTACAGCTTCCCTGAGAGCTTTCTGGGCCTTATAACTGATATCTTTATCCAATGTTACAATGAGATTAAAGGGATACTGTTTTTCTATCCTTGGTCCATCAAAATTAAGAGCCCTCCCAAGGGCATCATGAATCCTGCTAAACCGTGCTTCTCGTCCCTCCAAATATCTGTTATATTGTAATTCTATACCCTCAAGGCCTTTGTTATCCTGGCTTGCAAAGCCTATAACATGGGCTCCCGTTTCCATGCATGGATAGTAACGCCTGCTCTCCTGGGTAAAATCTATTCCGGTTATGTTAAGTTTTTGAACCCTATTAATCTCTTCTGGAGTTACCTTTCTCTTAATCCACGCAAAGGAACGAGAGCTATGTAATTTTTTTAGCACATCCCTTTTATTTAAATGTAAGGCCCTGGCAAGACGAGTTGCGGCTGTTTTCTTATTTTTTACCTTTTTTGGATAACAGTACAGTGAATCCACCTCAATGCTGAGCGCTAATTCCTTGCCATTTCTATCAAAAATGGTTCCTCTCTGGCTGACAAGGGTAAATTTTCCTGTATAGCCCTTTTTAGCCAAAGACGAAAGCTGGCTCCCTTTAACTATCTGCAGTTGATATGCCCGTAAAAAAATGAGGCAAAATACAAGGAAAAAGCATATCCCTGTTATATAAATCCTGATCCTTACCCATTTTTTATCTTTTATGCTCATGGCAAGGCAAGAAAATTATCTGTTGAGGCAATGGGTATCGTAAACCAAACTCTTTGCCCGCCTTATTTTCCAAACGTTCAGGTGATTTCAAAGAAGCTATTTCTAGCTTCAGCTTTCTGTTGTATTGCCTGATTTGCCCTATCTCCTTTTTTATTTGGCTTAGCGAATACCCCATTTGTGTCCTTTTAGAATTCACCCAGACATGAGAAATTCCCACTAATAAAAAGAATACAAGCATCATTGCAAAAAAATGGAATACTTTTATGGATCCATTATTTTTCTTATTCATTGTACGTTCTTTCTGCCACTCTCATTATAGCACTTCTGGCTCTTGGGTTGAGATTCACCTCCATATGGCAAGGCCTAAGCCCCTTTCTTTTTAAGGCCTTTATAAGGGGAGGGCTTGTGATAGGAAAAATAGGGAGTTTTCGAGGAGATATGTTTTCTTTCTTTCTTTGTAGAAAGACTTGTTTAACAAGCCTATCCTCCAATGAATGATACGATATCACCACTACCCTTCCCCCTTTAACAAGCAATGAAGGGCATTTCTCTAAAAAATCAGCTACATTTTCTAACTCCTTATTAACAGCTATCCTAAGCGCCTGAAAGGTCTTGGTGGCGGGATGTCTTTTCCGATGACGATATTTAACAGGAATAGTAGTTTCAATAAGCAGGGCTAATTGTCGGCTTGAGTTTATAGGCCCCTTTCGCCTCTCTTCAACAATAGCCCGAGCGATCAACTTGGCCCATCTCTCCTGAGCATAAACCCATAGAAGCTCCTGTAGCCTTTCCATGGAAAGAGTGTTCACTAATTCACTGGCAGCTGCACCCCTGTCTTCGTCCATTCTCATATCCAAAGGTTCATCCTTTATAAAACTAAAACCTCTGCCGGACGATTCTAACTGATAGGATGACATACCAAGATCTAATAAAATTCCGTTTACCTTATCAATTCCAATTTTTTTAAGTACCTTATCTATAGCAACATAGCTTTCCTTGATTATCTTGATCCTGTCTCCAAAAACCGAAAGCCTTTCCTTGGCTAACAGTATTGATGATCTGTCAATATCTAAGCAAATCAGCTCTCCCTTTGGGGATATCCTTTTACAAATCTCCAGACTGTGTCCACCAGTGCCCACTGTCCCATCAACATATATCCCCTCAGGAATAGTAATCAGATACTGAATAACCTCATCAACCATTACCGGTTGATGAGAAATTTCCATCTTCTCCTCCTATCAAATTCCCATATCGGAAAGAGATTGACTTATCCCTGAAAAAGATTTCTTAGCTCTTTCGAACTCTTCCTCCCACTCGGTCTTATCCCAGATTTCAAATCTGGTTAGATGGCCTACTAACACTACCTCTTTATTTAATCCGGCCAACTCTCGCAGATTTGAAGGAATCAAAATCCTCCCCTGTTTTAAGGGACACTCTATAGCGCCAGATATAAAATACCGTATATAGATATTGGCCGCAGAATCAAAGAGCGGTAGATTTACTGCCTTTTCTTTTATTTTCTGCCAATTATCCCTTGCAAAGGCTACTAAACAGTTGTTAAGATTGGTAACAACAAGGGACGAATCAGCTTTTCTTTTTAAAATCTCCTTGAAACGGGCTGGAATCGCCAATCTTCCCTTTTCATCAAGTGAATGTCTTGATCTACCTTCAAAAAAGTCATTTACAGGATTTTCCATATGTTTATCCCACTTTTTACCACTTTATGACACTTTGAGACAAAACCATCCCTTTTGTCAAGAAAAAAATGAAATTTTCTTGAAAATTACATAACTTCTGTTGATTTTTTTTGTTGGAAGAGGATTAGATGGAAGGAGGAGGTAAATCAATCAATTAAAGTATGTGGAAATACAATCGTGGTGACCAGGAGATAAAGACCGGGAAAAGAACGGTATTCTTACAGAATAGCCAGTTCCCCTCATTATCACGAGAGAGATTTTGCTAAATTCACTCCAAGTTTTGAGGCCCTGACCAAGATATCCTTTTTTTCCTTTACTTTCCCCTTGTCAAAGACTGCAAAAACGAGCAATTCTCCTATTATTTCATACCCCAATGCTATGAGGGGACGACGCATCGCTTCAAGTGTAAATCCCATATCCTCTTCGGATTCCTGCTCACAGACTGCTGCCACAACAGCCTTGCGCCCTTGATTTTCCAAACGACTCGACCATCCTCGAGGGCGATTGTTATCGAAGTTATAGAAACAGTAGAGACGGTCAATAAAAGCCTTCATCCATGCAGTGACATTATAGTTGTGAGTAGGTGATATAAGAATCAGGCCCTGAGACTCTAATATTTTTGGATACAAAAGGGACATTCCGTCATTCAACCCGGTACAGATCTTGTCTTTTCTGCACTTCTCACATCCAATACACGGTTGGAACTGATAGTCGCGTAAATGAATCCTTTCAGTGAACACATTCTCCTCTTTTGCCCCGCTCAAAGTACATCCGAGTTTCCGTTTTTCCTTGGGCTCCCAACAACTCCTATGATTCTTCGCTTTGTAAAATGATGCTCGAAGTTCTTTTGAATCGAATCGCTATTGCTTTTCATTAATACGCTCCTCTTTTATTATTTGAGCAGGCAACAAGTATTATCAGCCAAGGCTTTTAGGGCGTCGGCTGGATGAATTGGTTTGATGCTGCTTCTTTATCTTTGCGCCATGGTCCACCAGCTGGCCAAAGGAATTTGAACTGGTCGCCCTGGACCAACGCCTCAGTAGGTGGAAGCATGAACGAATGGAGTTGGCCGATGACGCTTTCAAGGTCACCTGCCTGAATCCTTAGTCTAGTACGACTCGTGAAGGCCTTCCACTGGGTTTGTTTTACTGTATCTTGAGCGAACTCACTGCTAAGAGCAAAAGGTGTGCTCTTCGGCAACAATGTCTTTCGTCTTTTAAATGTTGCCTGTATCGCCTTGCAAACGGTTTTTCCTTCGAAATCGAATTCTTTCTGCAGTATCCAGACATCATAGAAATCCTTCATTCGACTGTTTGCAATTCCTAGTCGGACCATTGCTTCGTATTTCTCGGCAATGACGGACTCTCTCGAGTATGTTCGAAGTCGTGGTGCAGGCATGTCAAGGATAGTGGGGAATTTTTCGTATTTCGGCCATGGTGTCACAGTATCGCCAAATCCAATGTCGATTTGCAGATGAATCTCTGCTTCTGCCAGTCGGCTGACCAGTGTAACCCGAACACCACCATATTCGAGTTCATCACGTATTTCTTCTGCGGACACGGAATCCATCATGAAGATGAGGCCATCGTCTTGGCGAATGCTGCACAGTTCCTTGAAAATCGCTATGAGTCGGGCTGCCGAGCTTTCACCGAAGCTTAGCAGGTCCAAATCTCTCGTGGGACGGTACGGTAGATCTGTCCACATGAGGAACATGAACGCACCTTTAAGGACAAAGCTGTCGGCATACTTGGATTCACCGAGCCTGAATAGGAGTCTTTCCAGACTGTATCGCGTAAGCATAAGTTGGAAATCCTCTTTTTGTTGTCTAGCTCGATTCAGGAGCTTCTGCCGTACGGATGCTGCTATGTTCTGAGGTCTTTCTCGGGTCATACGATTGCTTCAAGATATGGCCGTAGCAGGTTAGTAACACGACAAATGCGTGCAAAATGCCAGAGCTCATCCATAGTACATTTTCTTTTCCGGTAAGCATCACGAAGTGCTTCAACAGCCACGTCGAGACCAATCTTGTTGCGATACTTAAAGCAGTCCGCGACCGTCTTGGCGGGGCAGTACACTCGAACCGGTACCCCTTCGACGTTATGCATTTCAATTCCCTCACTTAGAGCCTGTCCAGAGAAGCGAATGATTCGAAGCGGAAGGATGTGTTCTTTCGGATGCCATGCCTTTCTATCAATTGCCATCCAGATCTCCGAGGGAAGTTGGGTTGTGAGGTCATGAAACCGAAGTGCTGACAGGAGGCAAACAACGCCATCAGGAACTCGTTTGGAGGCTTCTGCAAGTGTCCTGTTTGCGGTAGGATTGCTGTCTGCGGCTACATAGATCCCCCGGCTGGCTCGGTGGAGTTGCCCTGTGTTCACAAGTCTGGTTAGATATGTGCGAGAAATTCCAAGGCGAGTCAGCTCACTTGCTCTAACAATGCCCTTCTTTCTGACGAGTTTGAGGACTTCTTCTGTGGCTGTGGTTTTCATGGGAAATACTTGATGTTACAAATCCTCGGCACATATTGATATCTGCCGAGGATTTGTAA
>JAFDDS010000269.1 GCA_019310745.1 Deltaproteobacteria bacterium
AGCCTGTTTTTGCAAAGGTTTCATCGCCTTCTTATCATTCTGCAGCAATGGATGGGATAGCAGTCCTTGCAGAAGACACATATGGGGCTACGGAAAGGAACCCTACAATATTAATAATAGGGCGAGAGGCTGCCTGGATAAATACAGGTCATGTAATGCCAGAGGAAAAAAATGCTGTTATTATGGCTGAAAAGCTTAATCAGATTGATGAGGAGTCAATTGAAATTTCTTCTTCCTCCTTTCCTTGGCAGAACGTCAGAAAGGTTGGAGAGGATTTTGTTGTAACAGAGTTACTTTTTTCTCAAAACCACATTTAAAGGTTAGACGAAAACCAAGGGTAGTTATCATTCCCACAGGAAGCGAACTGGTAAATTTCAACACCCTTTCGAATTCTCTCCATTTAAAGAAGGGGGAGATTATTGAGTCTAATTCCTCTGTCCTTTCCAGTCTTATTAGGGAATGTGGGGCTGATCCTATAGTAGAGGATATAGTTGAAGATAAAAGCGATAAGATTACTGATGCCCTTTTCAGGGCAATAGATTCTGCACCTGATTGTGTGATTATCATTGCGGGTTCATCTGCAGGAAGAAAGGATTATACTGCACAAATAATTGAAGATACAGGAGAGCTTCTTGTTCACGGTGTCACTATAATGCCTGGGAAGCCCACCATTCTTGGTAGTGTAAAAGAGAAACCTGTTATTGGTATCCCGGGATACCCTGTTTCTGCCTATATTGCCTTTAATGAGTTTGTGAGGCCTTTCCTTTATCGCTTACAGGGCTCAACTACGCCGTTAAAAAAATTATCCAAAGTAATTGCCTCACGGGATATCCCTTCAAAACTTGGGGCTGAAGAATTTATCAGGGTTAATATTGGCAAGGTGGGAGAAAGGGTGGTGGCTATACCTCTCCCCAGGGGGGCTGGATCAGTTACAACCCTGAGTAAGGCAGAGGGTATTATTAAGATTCCTTCTTTTTTAGAAGGCATTGTTGCAGGTGAGGAAACAGATGCGGAACTTCTCGTAGATCTTGAAGATATTTTTAATACAATTGTTATTATTGGAAGCCATGATATCACCTTAGATATCCTGTCTGATGAGATCAGAAAAAATACCGATGGCATAAGGATTGCCTCAGGGAATGTAGGGAGTCTTGGAGGATTGTTGGCACTGAAAAAAGGAACCGCACACATTGCTGGCTCTCATCTTTTAGACACCAACACAGGTGAATACAATACCTCCTATATCCGTAAATATTTAAAAGATTTTCCAGTGCATGTATTTCACTTGGTAACAAGGGAGCAGGGCCTGATCATACAAAAAGGAAACCCTAAAGGAGTAAAAGGGATAGAAGACCTTACACATGATGGCGTTGCCTTTGTAAACAGGCAGCCAGGATCAGGCACCAGGATCCTTTTTGACTATAAGTTACATGAGTTGGGTATAGATTCTTCTCACATAAGTGGTTATGAAAACGAAGAGTATACCCATATGAATGTGGCTGTTGCTGTTTTAAACGGGACGGCAGATGTTGGCATGGGAATTATGGCAGCAGCCAGGGCCCTTGATTGTGATTTTATTCCAATTGTAAAAGAGCAATATGATTTGGTAATTCCATCCTCTTTTATGGATGATGCCAAGATACAAGCACTTATAGACATTACTAAATCAAAAGACTTTAGGGAAAGGGTTAAAGAGTTGGGAGGGTATAACCCGGCAAAAAGTGGAGATTTATGGAAAATAATCTGATTTTGGAGGGAGTCATGCAAAGGGTCAGATTAAAATCAAGACAATGGCTGGAAGATAGCAAGGGTAATATCATCATTGGAGAAGGCCGGCAGAGGATTCTGGAGCTCGTTGAACAAACAGGTTCAATAAATCAAGCCGCCAAATTAATGAAAATGTCATACAGGGGAGTATGGGGAAAGATTAAGGCCACAGAAGGACATCTGAATAAAAAAATAATACTCACTGGAAGGAGGCATGGATCTCGTTTAACAGAGGATGGGAAAAAACTTTTAATGAATTACGCTCGGCTAAAAGAGGATTGCCAGAAAGCCGATGAGACAATTTTTAATAAGATTTTTAGCGGAGCAGGGAACTATGACAAAAACTCAGGAGGTTTACGGTGAAGGCAGTTGGAGTAATTGGGTATAAAAAAAGTGGAAAGACCACAGTAGTTATGAGGTTATCTCAGGAACTATCACAAATGGGCTACAGTGTTGCTATCCTCAAACATGTTTCAGGGGATATTGATTTTCCTCACACTGACACATCAAAATTCAGGACGCATGCTGCATTTGTTTCCGCTATTTCATCAAAGGAGTCGGAGATAATACTAAAGGGAAGAAAGCGAATAGAGGATATCCTGACATATGTTGACTGTGATATTGTATTGATAGAGGGGTTTAAGAAGGAAAAGACATTTCCAAAGATTGTCTGCATAAGGAACAAAGGCGAGGAAAGTGAATTGTTTGATGGGTTGCAGCTCTTTACCGCCAGTTTTAGCGAAGATATCTCTGAATTTAGTATTGAAAATGATGATCATGTAAAGAAAATGGCCGCTATTGTGAGTGAGAAATCCTTTAAGTTGCCCAATCTGAATTGTGGTCATTGTGGGTATGAAAGCTGTTTTGATCTTGCCAAGGAGATTGTTAAGGGTAAAAAATCAATTGCCAACTGTGTTTCCTTGAATCCACCAATCTCTATTAAAGTCGATGGGGCTGAGTTTCCGCTCAACCCCTTCATGTCTAACCTTTTTAAAAATAGCTTTTCGGCAATGCTGTCCTCTCTTAAGGGATTTAAAAAGGGGCGGATTGAGATTGATATACCCTGATC
>JAFDDS010000270.1 GCA_019310745.1 Deltaproteobacteria bacterium
AAGTGCAATTTGTTCTGCAACCTTGAGGATCTCTGATTTGGAATGTTCCAAAATTTTTGCCCCAATTGTGGTATGGGTTTTCATGATTTCGAATTCTTCATCTGTCAATTTACCCGGTTTCATTAAAATATCGTCTGGGACACCTATTTTTCCTATGTCATGCATAGGAGAAGCATAAAGGATATGGTGAACATCCATAGGAGGAAGGCCATATTTGTTGGCGATGAAAGCGCAGTATCGACTCATGCGGACAATATGATCACCAGTGTCCTCATCTTTATATTCAGCAGCAAGTGCTAGTTCTATGAATGGTGTCTAAATAAGATTCCTGAAGTTTTTGATTAGTAGTTTTTAGCTCTAAAATAGTCTGGTTAAAGTCATCGGCATATTTAAAAAGTTGCTGTTTTGTGGTATGCAACTCTTTAGCTTTTGCCTTTTTAGATTGATAGACCTCTGCAAGGTCTTTGGCATATTTTTGCAGTTGGTCGATATTCGGAGATTTAGTCTGCGGGTTTTTGGGGTCCATAGTTCTCTCAGTTGGCAGTATTTTGATTGGGTATTGGATACTTGATACTAGATTTTGGATGCTCGATAAATCTCACATCTCAAAACCATCATGCATAAGCAACTTACTTCTCACTCATATGTCCTTTACCAACTGACTGGATAAAAAGGTTCAACTTTTTTCCTAAAAGATCCGCCCTGTCGTGCAACGATTGATATAAAGGTTCATCTGAGAGAGATTTTGTTTCGTAAAGTGTTTCTAAATGATCAACAGTTTCATCATTTGAAGCAATCGCATATGTTAGGAACCGAATGAATTCCTGCTTATATCTCCGCCTGCCATACCCTTCCACAATCGTGGATCTTACTGACTTAGATGATTTCCGAATCTGGCTTCCCTCTTCAAACATTTCAAACTTGGGTAATTTCGTTAGCGTCATTTTGTGGATATCGATTACCAGTTCCCGAGCTAATTGCCAAATCTCCAGTTTCTTGTAACTCATGCAATTGCACTCCTCTCAAATAATCCAACATCCAGTATCTAGTATCCAGTATCTAGCTTCAAACAACTACCCCAGCACCTCTTCTACCTTTTTTATCAAAGCTAAAGGACTGAAAGGCTTTGCAAAAAAATCATCAGCGCCGGCATCAAGGCTTTTTATTCTGTCAGTCTCAAGACCTTTGCCGGTGAGCATGATTACTTTGCAGTTTTTTGTCTCTGGATCATTTTTTATTGATCGAGTTGTTTCGATACCTTCGGTTCCTCTTGGAATTGCCACATCCATTATTATTAGATCTGGTTTTTCCCGTCTGGCAATTTCAATGGCCTTTTGTCCGCTTTCGGCTTGGAAAATATCGTAATCATCTGATTTAAGAGTCATATCCACAAGCTCTCTGATCTCCACTTGGTCGTCTACAATGAGAATCTTCTTCATATATTCACCTCTTGGCATTGGATCTTTGATGCACAAGGCCCTTCTCCTTCATTAAGGCATCTCCCCAAAGATTTCCTTTAAAATATAATTCTTATACCTCCATAATTAAAAGCCCGATCGATAGTGTATTGCGTGAATATTTTTGTCGAAGAGGTTTTGTAAAAAATGGGGCATTTCTCAATAAAATGGCCTTTTAAATTTGTGCTAATAAAAACAATCCGATAGCAGTATTTATATAGTATTAGGGAGTTAATTACGCAATAGCATCATTTTTGTCAAGTTTTGAATAATTGCATTTCATTTTACTCCTTTTATTTTCTTGGCCTACAACAATTTAATATCATTGCCATACCTTTTATGCCTGATGCTGGATTCTGGATTTTGTCTTATTAAAAGCAGCTATCATTCTTTTTGAAATTTTGCCCGTATAAGAATAGTAATCTCAGGTTTTTCAGGATAATTAGTTTTCAGTTTTAACACACCGCGATAGACTCCCACACTACCAGGTATACCGGTGAAATGAATCCTAAACACCCTCACTGCTTCAACTTCTATAATCTTATATGCTACGGTTTTGCTGAGGTTAAAAGAGCTCTTTTCAAGTGTGTGTGGGTTTTTTTCATTTGCCTTGATCATAATGGTTTTGGTAATTTTTGTATCAGCAATTCCAGTAAGGTAGACGTATCTATTCGAGAGATAGATCGAAACCTTGACAAAGGCCTTCATTGTGAGGAGTTCAATCTTTTTCTGAGGATCGTTGGTATACACTCTGGCGCTTTTCGAGATAGAACCCTGGTAACCCTTGGTTTTTATCTTTAATGTAATTTTTCCCTCCCCTCCGGGGGGGATGATCCTGTCAAAATAGGTAACTGCACAGCCTCAACCAGGTTGAACCTTTTTTATTTCAAGAGGGCGGTCTCCCCTGTTAAACACAGTGAAGGTGTGCTCGATAATCTGCCCTTCTTTTAGGGAATTAGCATTAAAGTATTTTTCTTTGAGCTCCATTCTTGGCCCAATAGGTTGTTGGGCCCAACCTGAGGTAAGGTTGAAAATGATCCAGAAGACGAGAAAAAATGTTCCATATACTACTTTTTTCATGTGTTCCTCCCTACAATATAAAATATAGAGCAATTGGATATTTTAGCCAAACTAGTCCAGCAATTTGAAGTCGATAAAAGTTTTTTAAAATTTTTCTTTCGGTTCCAGCAAGCACCATAAGCCATATACGTTTTATACTGAGTGCCTTATTTAAATGCGCATAATCTTCTTAAGGTATCATTCCCATTTTTCCACTTT
>JAFDDS010000271.1 GCA_019310745.1 Deltaproteobacteria bacterium
AGATATACGTGAGGCCATTGAGTTGATCAGGTCAAAAACTATTACGGTAAAAAATATGATAACCAATCGTTTTCCACTTGCAAGGGCACGTGAAGGATTTTCCCTTGTTGCAAAAGCGCAGGATTCGATAAAGGTAATCATCAAGCCTTAAGCTTCTCATCTTTTACCATGGGGACAAATAGCACATCCATTACCTCCTTTTTATTACCATTCCTTTGTCTTTTCGAAGAAGACCAACTTCTGTACCCCTCTCTTCTTTCCTACAGGAATAATCATCCTTCCACTATCAGTAAGCTGATCAATAAACGGCATTGGGATTTTTCGAGGCGGGCTATTAATTTTTGTGCAAAAAATAAGTAGCAAAAGGAAAAAAAAATATGTTATTTTAACTATGATGGTCTCAAAATAATAGTATAGTATCAAATTATTATCTCCTGTTTAAAAGGAAAGTTTTATTTTCCATGAGCTACACTGCATATTTTCGCCTTTATGAAGAGTTGAATGATTATCTTCCTGTGAGCAAGAGAAAAACAATTTTTAGCCTATCTTTAAAAAGTCCAACCACCATTGATGAGGCAATTTGCTCTCTGGGAGTGCCACGTGAAGAGGTTGATCTTGTTCTTGTCAACAGCGAATCAGTTCCCTTTGACCATAGTATTACTGAGGGAGATAAAATCAGCATATACCCTATTTTTGAGTCCTTAGACATTAGCAGCGTAACAAGACTTAGAGATAAACCTTTAATTAAATTCGCTAAAAATTCAAAAAAGTATACACCTTGAAAGGAGTTTAAAATGGCACGAAAAAAGATTAGTGAAACTACAAGGCAAAAGGTTATAAAGGCTCATGCAAATGGACAATCCATGAGAAAAATAGCCAAAGAATGTGGAGTAGGTCTTGCGAGCGTACATAGAATAGTGAAAGAGAAAGAACTACAAAAAGGTCAAAAAAAGGGAGCAAAAAAGAAAGTCAATATTGAAAGGCAAAAAAGGATACAAGCGCTTGAAGATCGAATAGCTGAACTTGAGAAAAAGATTACCAAACTCGGAGTCAAAAAAAGGTAATGGAGAAAATAGAAAAAAATCCCACTATTTTTATTCACGGACAAGAAAGCAGCAGCCAGGGTAACAAGGCAGTATTTTTTAAAGACCTATTTCCGGAGATGATTATCCCAGACTTTGTGGGTGATGTATCAACCAGGATGTCAAATCTGAACAAAATCCTAATAGATAAAAAAGGGATAATTATGATAGGTTCTTCTTTAGGCGGATTAATGGCTTCCCTCTATGCCTTCCAAAATCAGGATAGAATGAAAAAACTCATCCTCCTTGCCCCAGCAATCAACCTTTCTGATTTCAGCCCATATCTATCGAAAAAACTCATGTTTCCTGTTTATATCTTTCATGGGGAGAATGACGAGATTATTCCTCTAAAGCCTATACAGGCAATTGCTGAAAAGGTTTTTCCTGATCTAACATTCACCGTGATGGAGGATGACCACCGCCTATCCAAAACATTTACCTCGATTGACTGGCCCCAACTCCTTGGAAGTGCCTAAAGTTAAAAGTACTTAAAATGACTAAAGTTGATGATTGATAGAACAGAATTGGCTAATGAATTTGAAAAGCGGACAAAGAAGTTTGTTGTATAGATTATTTATTTTCTAACTTTAGCTCACTTTAAATTTTAGGCAGTTTAGGCACTTGTTTATTTATTCTTCTAACTCCACATTCCAATAAATATAGTCCCTCCATGACTGTGGCGTATGCTTAAAATGTAATGTGACCTTTAAAATAGGTAACCATTCAGGCATGCTTGGTTTCTTGATCAAGACCATTGAGGCTTCTGAGGGAACCCTCCCCCCTTTCTTTCTGTTACACTTAATGCAGCAGGTAACAACATTTGTCCATTCTGTCTTACCTCCATGTGCCCTGGGCAACACATGATCCCACGTAAGCTCATCCGGAGTGAGTCTCTTACCACAATACTGACACTTGTAATCATCCCGAATATAGATATTCTGTCTACTAAATCTTACTGGTATTTTTGGCCTTTTTACAAACCTTAAAAGTCGGACAACTGCGGGCAACTTAATGGCGAAACTGACTGAATGGACCTCCCTGGTATATTCTTCAATTACTTCAACCTTACCCAGGGTGAGCATGATAATTGCTTTCTTCCAGTTGATGACCTTAAGAGGCTCAAACGTGATATTTAAAAGCAGTACCTGTTCCATCTTAACAATCTTTTTAAAATATTAGAGCCTTTTCTTTGTAAATGCTCTACCAGAAGGACTTTTTAAATAAACCTCAAAATCAAGGGCTTTTTGGCGATCTGTAAAGGCAATGGCTGTTTTTAGTCGCCAAGGTTTGTATTTCGATGTATGGGAATTATATCCATGATTATGAGCCTTCATCCGGGACTCTAGATCCTCCGTGAAACCAATGTAGAATCGATCTGGTTTTGTCTCCGATTGTAAAATATATGTGTAATAGTATTTCACTCGACTTCATACTAAAATTCAGTAACACTTGTCTGAGTGGTCGACTTCATACTAAAATTCAGTAACACTTGTCTGAGTGGATTATTGAGGTATTAAACAGCAAAAGTGGCTTGCCGAGCCGCAGCTTTGAGCGACTCTCAATTCAACTCTTGCTTTGCCCGACTTCACTTATTGGCTTCGTCGCGGCAGCCTTCTATTTCCGCTTCGCTTTGAACGGAGGATGGCGTGCCGAGCCGCAGCTTGGAGCGACTCTCAATTCGATTCCCATTTTGCCCGACTTCGCTTATTGGCTTCGTCGCGGCAGCCTTCGCTTTACGCTTCGCTCCAAGCAAAGGCTGGTCGGGGCGAAAGGATTTGAACCTTCGACTCCCTGCTCCCAAAGCAGGTGCGCTACCAGACTGCGCCACGCCCCGAATACTATACCTCTAAGACATTATTTCCCCTTAAAAAATCAAGTAAATTATGAAATGGCTTAGTTCGTTTGGCAAATTGAACCGATAAAAGCCGTTTGTTTTTTAAACATCTTTTTGTTGACTTTGTAAGGATTAGGTAATATTTA
>JAFDDS010000272.1 GCA_019310745.1 Deltaproteobacteria bacterium
CATTCCTATGGCAGAGATTATATAGACTCCAAAGGCAAGGGAGGCTGCCATAATTATACTCATAGTCCATTTGTATTCAAACCTTCCAGATATGTATATGACCATAAAGAGGAGCGCATAAAAGATAGCAAAAAGGGCCTTTTCCCTTAAATCTTTCCCAACCTTTGGCCCGACCATATCAACCCTTCTGACTTCTACATTCGCCTCCCCAAACATGCTATTTAAAGATTTTTTAACCTCACTCGATAAGCCGCTAAGGTCAATATCAGTTTTGCTTACCCGTATCAAGTATTCAGACTTTCCTTTTTCTCCAAATGCCTGGACGGTGCTATCTTGCAAACCGATCGGTCTTAAGGCCTCCCTAATTTCGCCTGGTGTTACTTGGTGATTGAATCGCACCTGAATAAGTATGCCACCAGCGAAATCAACACCATAATTAGGTCCACCGCGGAACAATAACAGAAGGATAGTTAACAATATCAAAGCGCCAGACAAAATATGGGACATCTTTCGTTGCCCAATAAAATCAATATTAATATCCGTTTTAATAAATTGCATATTCTTGTCTCTCTATACTATTGTTTGTTGCATTCATTATGTTCATAGAGTTCTAACCCAACAAACCCAACAAACCCAACAAACTCAAGCAACTCAATAAACATTAAATACTTACCTTTTTCATGCCCCGTTCAATAATGAAGTAATCGAAGATTACCCTTGTAATGAATATAGCTGTGAAAAGGCTGGCAATAATACCAATGCTCAGGGTTACAGCAAATCCCTTCACAGGCCCTGTTCCAAATTGAAATAGAACCAGGGCAGCGATTAAGGTGGTAATATTAGCATCAAGGATGGTTACGAGGGCCTTGCTATAGCCACTGTCAACTGCTGCCCGTGGGGTTTTCCCCAATCTTAACTCTTCCCGGATCCGTTCAAATATAAGCACATTGGCATCTATAGCCATACCTATAATCAGAATGATGCCTGCTATACCAGGCAGTGTCAAGGCGGCACCAAAAAATGCCAGACCTGCTGCGATGAAGAGTATATTTAAAAGAAGGGCCAAATCTGCCAGAAGACCAGCAAATTTATAGTAGAAAACCATAAACAGGATAACAACAATACCTCCGATTATCATTGATTTAAGACCCTTGGTAATGGAATCTTTTCCAAGAGAGGGTCCCACTGTTCTCTCTTCAATGATCTTTACTGGCGCTGGTAGGGCACCTGCCCTCAGGACAATGGCCAGATCCCTGGACTCATCCATAGTAAATCTGCCGGTTATCTGGGCCCTGCCGCCGGTAATTTTATCCTGTATAACCGGTGCGCTATTTACAACGCCATCCAGTACAATAGCCAATCTCTTTTTAATATTGGCCCCTGTAATTTGCCCAAAGAGCCTTGCCCCTCGGGAATCAAAAGAAAGCGAGACATACGGTTCATTGTATCGACTGTCTATCTGAACCCTCGCATCGGTGAGATACTCTCCGGTTATAACAGCCCGCTTTTTTAAAAGAAAGGGGATTTTTCTTTTAGAACCAGCCTCTCCTTTTATCTGGTAGAGGACCTCATCCCCTGGTGGTATATTTCCTTTTAATGCCTCTTCAAGGCTATTATCCTCATCCACCAGTTTGAATTCCAGGAGTGCGGTCTTTCCTATAATATCAATAGCCCTTTTAGGATCCTTTATCCCGGGAAGTTGAACTAAAATTCTGTCCTTCCCTTGGGGCCGGATATCAGGTTCTGCTACTCCAAACTGATCGATCCTATTCGTTATTGTTTCTACTGCCTGATCTACTGCCATTTTTTTGATATGCTGCTGGGCCTTTTGAGAAAGGATTAATTCCAGCTTAAGGTCAACGTTGCTAAAAGATCCAGGTTCAACAGCGAGGTCTGAAAAATCCTTTTCAACCATCTCTTCAACGGTCTTTCTGTCCTCGTCCCTAATTAAGGTAAGCCCAATTCTGTCCGAGCCGCTTCTTTTCAGCGTCTGATACCTGATTTTGGCCTTTCTGAGGCTATATTTAATATCCTCAATCGTCCTCTCAAGGTGACTTTCCACGGCCCTCTGGGTCTGAACCTCTAGGACAAGATGCATACCACCTTTCAGATCAAGTCCAAGATGGATCTTCTCCTCAGGTAGTATATTAGGCCACCAAGAGGGGAGAGTTTTGCTAAGAGATGGAGTCAGGTAGATCAATGCAACAACAACAACAATGAGAATAAGTAATCCACGCCATTGTAATTTTTTTGACACGATTTACTCCTTAGGTCGCACTCTCTGATTTTCTGATTACCCCTGCTATAGAGCCTCTTGTAATCTTGACCCTGACTTTTGGGGATATTTCAACAGTAATTACATCGTCACCCAAACCAGTGATAATACCGTGTAAACCCCCGGAGCTCACTACTTTATCCCCTTTTTTCAGGTCGGCTAAAAGCTGTTTATGCATTTTTGACTTTTTTTGCTGGGGTCTGATTAAGAGAAAGTAAAAAATAGCAAATATAATGATCAGAGGTAAAAATGCACCCAGACCACCA
>JAFDDS010000273.1 GCA_019310745.1 Deltaproteobacteria bacterium
AACAGGGGAAATTTCCCTACATAATTGGACCTGGTGGATCATCTCCATTAGGCACTATTGGCTATGTAAATGCTGGTTTTGAACTGAAAGAGCAAGTTGCAAGCGGATTAATGCCTGAACCTGATAAAATTTATCTCCCTTTAGGTACCATGGGGACTGCAGTAGGTCTAACGATTGGCCTGAAAGCTGCCGGGCTCAAGACTCGTGTCGTTTCTGTGCGTGTCGCTGACGTAAAATATGGAAATAAAGAAAAATTTTTTGAGCTGTTTGAGAAAACACTGTCATTGATTCTTTCGATGGATTCTTCTTTCCCGCGCGTGGAAATAACCGATGATGAGGTCAATATCAGAAATGATTTTTTTGGAGGACAATATGCACGTTTCACTGAGAAAGGAATGGCAGCGCTAAACCTTGTTGCAAACTCCGAAGGAATCAGATTAGACGGCACCTATACTGGTAAAGCGATGGCAGCTCTTATAGATCAAGTCAGGAGGCAAGGTACAAAAAATGAGGTAATTCTATTTTGGAATACACATAATGCGAGAGATTTTTCCGATGCCATAAAGGGGGTCGATTATCATCAATTACCTCGATACTTCCATCAATACTTTGAAAAAGACGTCCAACCACTAGAAAAGCACTATTCTGTATGATTCGAAAATAGGGATAGCGACCACTTTAACGAGATTATGAAGGGTTTCAAGGTTCCGTTTGCCTCTTTTGATTTTTTGACAGGGCTCCAGGTATGCTTTTGACTCGTAATTTTTAAAAGAATGTGTGGCTTCAATTGTTATGCTCGCCATAAAACGGGCCGATCAGAAAGACTATGCTATATTGAATCTTAAAAGTAAGCAAAGTTGTCTGTTTGTTTGTTCAATCTCGTTATATCTGGACCAGGCAAAATTGCCTTATACGTAAATGGTGGATATCAAATTAATAGGAGTGTTTATGTTTAAAGTAAATCCAAATGGCATAAATCGTTTAGATATTGAGATGAGTGGAAAGTTGAATGCTGAAGAAATGCAAATTGCATTAGACGAACTTGTCAGCAAATCGAAGAATATTGAAAATGGCAAAATGCTGTATGAAATTATCGACTTTCATCTTCCGTCACTTGGTGCAATTGGAATTGAATTTTCTCGGCTTCCTGGGATGTTTGGGCTTTTGAAAAAATTTGATCGCGCAGCTGTGTTGACTGATAAGACATGGTTAAAGAAAGTAAGTGAATTTGAGGGAACTTTGTACCCAGGCTTAGAAATTAAGGCTTTTAATAGAGATCAAAAAGCGGAAGCAGAAGATTGGTTGTCGAGTTAGGTTGGTATTTGTCGCTAAACAGAGCTAACAAAATATTACAGCAGGCACGGTGATCCGCGCCACTGAATTCCACGTTGGGCATTATCATTCTAAAAAATCATTTACTATAAGTGAGAGGTGAGCGCTATGGGCAATGAATTATACAACCTTGTTTTCGCCGGAATTGCCGTGGGTCGCGATGTTGAGCATGTCAAACAGAATCTTGCCGGCATTTTTAAAGTAGATCCGGCAAAGATAGATTCCCTTATTAAAAAGAAATCAGTGGTGATCAAAAAAGGTTTGGATTATCAGACAGCCTCAAAATACCAGAAAGCTCTCGAACATGCAGGGGCAATATGCAAGGTTGAACAAATCGAGGAAGGTATTCCAGAGGTCCGACCGGCCAAGCAGCCAGCAATTGGGGCTTCCGAATCCAACCAAAAGAGCACCTTTCAACAAAGAGGCATACGGTTCAGGGGAACCGGCTTACAGGCACTTGGGTGGGGTTTAGTTGCAACAGTACTCAGCCTGCTCATCATTCCTGCTGCATGGGGAGCTGTTGTCTTGTTCCGCTGGTTAGTGAGAAACGTATCTTTTGACGATGGTACTGAAGCATCCTTTGAAGGTCGTGGCAAAGAGGTTTGGGGTTACTTTGTTATCCTAATGCTCTTGGGCTTTGCTCCTCAAGTATCCCAAGCCATTGGGGAGCCTATTGCAGCTTTTTTTGTTGCAATTGGCCTTGGATTTTTGCTGATGCCAATTACCATGGCAATATGGTTAAAGATTACCCGTTGGTTTTTCGCTAAGGTGAAACTGAGTTGCGAGACAAACCTAAGCTTCAGAGGTGACTACCTGCCATTTTTGGGCTGGATGTTTCTTGTAAGTCTTTCAGTATACACAATTATTGGATGGGCTTGGGCATCTGTCGCTATGCTACGATGGGTGTGCCGAAACATTGAAGGCGGCCAGAACAAAGTTGTTTTTGGAGGCAGCGGCTGGGGTTTATTGTGGCGGTGTTTCGTGGCAGGTTTGGCGAGCATTTTTATCATACCCATGCCATGGATGGCCGTTTGGATTGTTCGATGGTTAGCAAGCAATATGGTAATCCAACGTGCCTCATAATAGTGAAGAGGTCTAAAGCGGTACACCCTTAAGATTACCAATTTTGTCGTTTTTTTACGATCAGAAAGATGATACTTTATTGAATATTGAAAGTAAGCAAAATTGCCTTATATGTAAATGTT
>JAFDDS010000007.1 GCA_019310745.1 Deltaproteobacteria bacterium
AGAAGATGCGCGTGTTCCACTGGAACGTTAGCATCCCGATCTCCATGAATGATCAGCACGGGACAGAGGACGTTACGCGCTGTTGGAAGTGGGTTGTATTCAACGAAGGAGTTTCGCCAAGGCTTCACCTTGCCTTCGGTTATCCACATTTCAACATCATTCATTCTTTGCGCCATTATACTATCCCGTTCCTCATCCGTTACCCCCTCAATAAGGGCAGTGTCATAACGGACCTGCCATTCTAAGATTTCTCTTCCGTTCGAAGCGGATCCAGCCATAATAACGAGAGCGCGAATCGTAGGGTCTGCCGCGGCAATCATTGGACCTACATTACCGCCTTCGCTTATTCCGAGAAGTCCAAGCCTATGTTCATCGATCTCCTTGCGATCCTTCAGGCAATCAAGTCCCGCCTTGATATCATCGGCCCGTTCGGGTACCGTTGCTTCATTTATATCACCACCCTCCGAGCAGCCATAGCCTCGATCGTCCATCCTTAAAACCGCAACTCCTCTGCGCGACAATGCATCTGCTATTTGTAGAAACGGCCTGTATTTGTTAATTGGCTCCGTTCTCGAACCTACCATATCTCGGTCTTGTGGGTGTGAACCTGTTATGAGAACAACAGCAGGGTAGGGTGATGGGACATCAGACGGAATCGTTAAGGTTCCAGCCAAGCGATACCCTTCTTTCGTTGGCACTCGGACTTCTTCTGCGGTGTATGGTGCTCCTGGTTCAGGGGCATAATAGGAAGGTTGCATACAAGGAAGTGGTTCCCGCTTGCATCCTGTGCAAGCAACCAGGCTTATGCATAGTATGATAACCGTTCGAAAAATCATTAATATCCCATGCAGTGCGATGCGGTTTGTTTGTGTGATACTTCGCGCCTCGTCAGGGATGAGCTGCAGGCCAAAAGAGTTTCAAGAACCTAAGGCATTTTTGATTTAGGCCTGCGCTTTTTCCAATCAGCTTCACCCATTTGTTATCTGAGATTCATATCCAAACGTTATCTTCAGCGGTTAAATCACCACCAGTATTGCCGGTATTTCTAGTGCCTGCAGGTTCAATAAGCATTATCTCACATTCTTTTTCAGCATATGGTTTGTGGTCAACTCCCTTAGGAACAACAAATAATTCTCCTTGTTTCAATTCTACCTTCCCATCACGGAATTCAATAGACATTTCTCCATCAAGTACAATAAAAACTTCATCTGTATCATCATGGTTATGCCAGATGAAGTCGCCTTGAAATTTCACAAGCTTGAAATGATAGTCATTCATTTGGGCAATGATTTTAGGTGACCAATGGTCAGAGAATTTGGCGAGTTTTCCTTGAAGATTGATGGGTTTTAACTCCATTCTATTTCTCCATATAGTTTCCAGATAACTATGAAGATCGTCTGCCTCTATGAAGCTGAAAGTCCCGAGATTTTCGAAGGGCGCCAGCGGAATACTTAAACCTAACCTTATTTACTGAAATTCACAATAAAGAAGTTTTATCAAAAAAACCCCTTTACCTTACCAATGAAGAAGCGCTAAATCGTGTGCCTACGTATTTTTGAGCTTGGCATACGGCTAAGTGGCTGAAAGTACAAGAGCCCGGCTCAAAATTCGGCCAAAAATATGGTTCTTATAGCCTGCAAAACGCAAAGGATAGTCATAGTCGGCGTTCCAGATCAATGAGATGTTTCTTGGTATCCAGGCCGCCGCCAAAACCGGTCAGGGAGCCGTCGCTGCCGATGACTCGGTGGCAGGGCACGATAATGGGAATGGGGTTTTTGCCATTGGCGCCGCCCACGGCCCGGACGGCCTTAGGGTTACCAACGGCTTCGGCAATGGTTTTGTAGCTCACCAGTTCACCGTAGGGGATCGCGCGCAAGGCCTGCCAGACCTTGAGTTGAAAGGGCGTTCCCACCGGTGCCAGGGGAAGATCGAACTGCTTCAATTCACGTTTGAAATAGGCCCGCAGTTGGGCCTTGACCGGGGCAAAAAACCCCGGCTTTTTCTTCCAGTCGTCCCGGATGGTGATGGGGTTTTTCGCCTTTTGAAAATCGATATGCCTAAGGCCTGCTTCATCACCCACAAGGGTCAGTCTTCCAATCAAACCTGTTTCAAAAAAGTCGTAGTACATGATGCTCTCTCCTTTAACGATGCCATAAATAAATAGCGGCGTACGCCCGCCACGGACGCCAGTTTTCAGCTCTCTTCAGAATTTGTTTCGGGGTGGGCCTTTCGTCTCCCTGCTGCAAGGCCTTTATAATGCCCAGATCGGCGGCCGGAAACGCGTCGGGCTCACCCAGGGCCCGCATGGCGATGCACTGGGCCGTCCAGTCGCCGATGCCGGGAATCCGGGTCAACGGTTCGATGAAGTTCCAAAGCGATCCGTTCACCAGAAAGGAAAGCTCTCCGCGAGCCACAGCCTGAGCCAGCGCTTGGATCGTCCGGGCGCGCCTTTCGGGCATACCGATGCGTCCCAGGTCGCAGCCGTTCAACTCATGGGCCGTTGGGAAAAAATGCGTGAGTTGTGGGTAGTCCGCCGATTCAAACAGCGGGCCGGCCTTTGCGGCGATCCTGCCGATGACGGTGCAGGCGCCTTTAACAGAGATCTGTTGACCCGTCACCACCCTTATGGCGACTTCAAAAGGGTCACAGGCGCCGGGCAGCCTAAGGCCGGGCAGTTTGCTTACCAGCTTTTTCAATACATCATCTCCGGCAAAAAATTTATGGATAACCCCCATATTGGCATCCAGGTCAAAAGTGCGCCGCACCCGTTCCACTATGGGCATCAAATCACGGCTGTCCGACAAGGCCGTTGTCAGCAGTAATGCATGCTCTTTTTCAGCGTGGGCAACGGAAATCATCCCGGTGGTCGTATTCATCCGGATCGTGCGATGATAGACACCACCTGCAACCCACTCCACTCCGGGGATCGCGCGTGACTGGAAAAAGCCCAGCATGCGCTGCCAATCAAACGGCGGGCGGTAGGACAACGTCAATGTGCATCGGAACAATGCTTTCCCTAATGTCTTGTTGATTTTCCTCGCGTTGCGAAACGACGACGGGGGCTTGCCGTAGATTTTACTGAACTCGGCCTTGAATGGCCGGATACTGCCGAAACCGGATGCATATGCGATCTGAGTGATAGGGAGCTCTGTTTCATCCAGAAGTCTTTTCGCGAAAAAAATTTTATGCGTCGTTGAGAGCGCTTTCGGCGAAGCGCCGACGTGTGTTTGAAACAATCGGCGCAAATGGCGGCTACCCACGCCCAGCTTCAAGGCCAGGTCTTCAAGGTTGCCTTCATCCAGCGCGCCCTGACGGATCAGCAGCATGGCCCGGGAAACAGTCGCCGAGGTCCCGTTCCAGGCCGGACTGCCCGGTGACCGCTCGGGCCGGCACCGCAGACAAGGGCGCAAGCCGGCTTCACCCGCCGCAGCCGCCGAAGGAAAGTAGACGATGTTCTCCGGCTTGGGCGAACGTGCCGGGCAGATGGGTCGGCAATAAATGCCGGTGCTCAGTACGCCTGTGAAAAATAAGCCGTCGAACCGAGGGTCCCGCGCCAATCGCGCCCTGTCGCAGATTTGTGTGTCGAGTGTCATGTTCGTGGCCTCCGCCCCATCTATGTATAAAGACATATTCCGTAGGTTTAAAAATCGAAACCCTATATTAATGGCATTTGGTATTTTAGGCAAGACGTTTTCAGACACGGTTGTCGAAGGGCGCCAGCGGAATACGTAAACCTAACACTATTCACTGAAGTTCACATTAAAGAAGTTTTATCAAAAAATCCGACCCCTTTATTCAGACACATGAGCCAAGAGTAGTCCTCTTTACAGATCAATGCATGGATAGATGAGTATGGAAACATCATAGCAAAATAGCCAAGCCTGAAATCAAATCATTACGAAACTCGGCACTCTCAAGTTCGCTATAGTAATGCAATTATTTCCTCTAGGTCGCTTAACCTTTCAAAGTTTTTAATTAGTTCTATTACTAATTCCATGTTTTTTTCAGGAATAGCCAATCGTGCAATATTTCTAAACTTCTCTTCAATTTCATCAAAACTGATAGGATTTGTCGGATCGCCTTTTGGCGCCTTTAAGAATCCTCTGTATATAGTGCCGTCCTTCATTTTAACCGCAACTCGAGCTCCTAAATTAAGTTCACGGACAAGGGTAGCATTCACTTTTTTTCTCAACTGAATCAATTGGGGGTCATTGACTTTTTCATTGGTGAATTTATCCAACGTTACATTTCCCTCAGCGAGAGAAAGGGCCGCTAAGAAGCAGAGGCTAAATTTACCTTCTACACCGATTTTAGGATTGGTAATTCCGGCAGAAGTAAAGGCTACCGGTCCAGTTTCTATTTTTATTTCCTCAACATCTTCAATCTTTGGTTGATGTTTGGCCCTGATCTCCTCCAGGAGATCTATAGTAGAGTGCGTTCAGGCACAGGTCGGATACGGCTTAAAGCTAAGATCGGAAATATAGTACTTCGACCCAAGTCCTTTCAACACTGCATCAGTATCTGGATCATCTGTAAAAACTTCAAAAAAACCTAATTTCCCCTCAATAATATCCTTTGAACTGGTAAATCCTTTTTGGGCAAGTAAGGCAGATATCACCCCGTCCATTGAAGACTTTCCTGCATTGAAAGGCTTACTCATTGTTCCGAATACTTGCCTTACCCCACTTGCCTGGGTTCCACAGATGCCAAAGGCATTGATAATTGTATCCGTATCCAGTTTTAAAAGTTTGGCTACCCCCGCGGTAGCGCCGAACCTTCCTGCCGTCGAAGTTGAGTGCCAACCTCTTTCATAATGGGCACTTGTTAGCCCCAAACCAAGCCGAATGCTGATCTCGATGGCCAAAACAAATGCGGTAAGGATATCTGCTCCGCATAATCTTCTGTCTTCCGCGACAGATAAAATAGCCGGCAAGCAGGCAGCAGTTGCGTGAATCACCGTTTTACTGTGATAATCATCAAAATCGAGGGCATGGGAAATGACACCATTTGCCAAAGCAGCATGTTCGAGATCTGTTTTTATGTCTGTTCCTATGACGGTTGCCTGCCTTTTTCCTCCGAATTCCTTTACATATTCAATGATTATCCTAGATGCGTCGTCATTTATTCCGCCAAGGGTACTTCCAAGCCAGTCAAGAATGCTATGCTTACTTTTTTCTATAACATCTTGTGAAATGTCATGAAAATTCGTATCATGAACAAATTCTGCCAATTTTTTTGTTAGTTCCATAACGTTTTCGCCGACTTCCCTGAAAAATTGCAGCCTCATTTAATGGGCCTGCAAGACCAGCTCTATCATCCTTTCTATATTCTTTTTGTATATTTTTTTAGCTGTGCTCAGATGCTGAATTGCGAATTAAGACTGTATTAACTAGCGAGCTTATATTATATGGTACCACAGTTCAAGCTTTCTGAGCCAACTGGCTTTTTAATGAGACGGGTGATAATTTGAAATGCGTTAAAGAAGATGTCAAATCTTCTCTTGACTCATTTGCAAACCTTTTTTCAATTGCTCGAAGCGTTTTCTTAGTTTTCGATTGTTCAATATCTGGTTTTTCGTCCTTTCTATCACACTGCTTACAGTGCTGTACGAATTCATTCTGAATTCTTTGCCTATCGCTTCCAGCCTATCACCCCGTAGCTGTCTTTGCAAATAAATCGCCACATTCCTTGCCTCATTGGATATGCCCCTTCACTTCATAACGCACGCTTTGTCAAGAGTGAAATTTAGGGTGAAGTTTAGGGCAGAATGTTTAGTTCAGGATCGAAAAGGGGATATCCCCTTTTAGGGGAATTGATGGGTTAGGCGAATTACCGTTTAATACTTAATTAAGCTTATCTAGATTTAATTCAAAACCCGATCTTTTAGCGCTGGAAACTTTTTTCTAATGTCCTCAACTTTTTTTAAGGAAATCTCTGCCTTTACTATACATTCTTCATCTCCGCCGCTTGCCAAAATAGTTCCCCATGGGTCTACAATCATGCTGTGCCCACAAAACTGTATAGCTCTGTTTGTCCCCACACAATTGCTTGAAATAAGATAAGCCTGATTCTCAATGGCACGAGCCCTGTTAAATATTAACCAGTGTTCTAAACGGGGATATGGCCAGGCTGAAACAATTAAAAAGATATTAGCACCACTATCTATCATTTTTCGAAAGAGCTCTGGAAATCGAAGATCATAGCATGTGGTCAGACCAAAGGTCCCTATTTTTGTCTGGATTACAGATACCTCTTCCCCCCTTGTAAGCAACTGACCTTCTTTCGATCCATAGCTAAACAAATGGATTTTTCTATATTTTCCAAGTATCTCTCCTGAGGGCCCAATCAAAAAAGTGGTATTATAAAATCTGTCATTCTCTTTCTCTATAATGCTTCCCGCTAAGATATAAACACCCTTTTCACTTGCCTTTGCCCTCATATGACTGATTGTCTCACCGTTATAGGATTCACTTTCAGGAATATATCTATCAAAAGAAAAATAACCAACATTCCAAATTTCGGGCAAAAGGATAAGATCTGTTTGGCCAACACCGTTGATTAATTTTTCAGCCCTGGAAATAGTATCCTCTTTCTTCATATCATCATATATCTGCATTTGTATGGAGGCGATTTTCATTTTCATTATCCTTCTAAAAAATCCATAATATGAATTTCATAGCTACAGGTAAGTCTCATTTGATTTATGGGATTCAAAAGCTCAACTTCAAAGCCTTCTCCAAATATTATCTTGCCTGATAATACAGAAACTGTTCCTGAATAAATCGATAAGCCATGCATAGAGTTGTCTTTCAATTTTGACTTTACAAAATTCATGAGTGATTCTGGCGTCAAAAGAGCACTTAATCTTGCTTCTTGATATAGCTTCCGTTCTTTTCCTGCTATTACCCAGCTTCTTAATAATAATTGATCCCATATGTCTTGGATATCCTCTAAAAGCCAGATTTCTTTAGAGATAATATTTGGACATATCTGTTTAGATTTAGAAATATTAGTCTTCTCCAAATCCCTATCAGTATGATCACTCCCAACTGCCACATAAACCTTATTATCATTGATCATCAATACAAACTCTGCTTCTCCAGATGTCCGTTCATCTAAAACATGTATGGTACTATCCTGGGTAATCATATAAGGGCTAACAGGATAAATAGTTGGTGTATATTCAGGTGTGGGAACTCCTTCTTTTTTAAGCTCTTCAATGTGTTTACTTACTGAATTCTGATTTCTACCAGCAAAACCTGCGTTTACCATTTTATTGACAGAAAAATCTATCGGTATTCGCTCTTTTTCTCTAATCAGATTAAAACACAAGGCTTTCACTATTATCTTCCTTTCATTTGATTGATACGTTCTATTTTTTATGCTGTTTTCTCAACATTTCTTCACCAGGATCATTATAATCTAGGGGACCAGAAAACATAATCATCAGAATCGTTTCTTCAAGAACTTCCATGTCTCCATGAACCATTCCAGGAGGCCTGTAAGCATAAAAACCCTCGCCATATTCCTTTCCTTCCATCTTTATTTGTCCTTTTAAAATAAATAATTCTTCTGTAATAGTATGATAGGTTAAAAAAGGATGCTTATATCCCTTTGGATACTTAACAAAAAGGGTTATAGCTCCTGTCTCTTCATCATAACTCAGGACTTTTTGCATAAGGGGATCCATCCTTTTACTCTGAACAACATGGGGCTCCCAGGGGATCTTTTCTGTGTCGAAAAATTCTAAAGGTGGTCTTGCCATTTGCCTCCCTCCTTATTTTTTAACATTTAAGAAACTTATTATCATTAAACCTTTTCCCCAGCCTGCTATTCGTGGTCAAAAGCCACAAGAAAATTATTCGCAATGGCCTGGACATACCGTTTCTTTATCGCACACCATAACATGAGTCAAGAAGAGAAGATTTTGACCCCTTTACCCCTTTACCCGATTGGGTGCAGGCTTCTCCTTCCAGTTTTTCACCAGCATGACGAGGCTATAGATCCCAATAGCGAACATAATGGTGTCCTCATAAACACCATACTTCGGAATCTGGATGAAGGGTGGAAAAGGAATGGCCCAGAACAAGAGTATGACGTAGATGATCTTATCGACTCGGGGAAGTGTGGTGGTGAGCAGAACAAAAGCAAGAGCTGTCGTCGGGCAGGGAAACGTCCCGGGGACGATGACCCTCGGGAAATGATGTCCGAATACAATGCTGAAAATGGGATAGCATAGGACAATTAGTGTCAGCAATAGCGTGACATGTCTTTGCCAGCTGGCCCTCGGTAGATGAAAGTCCATCCTCCGCCAGAACAAATCAACAGCAAAAAGAATCGCGACGATGATGAAAAGGGAGCCGAAGAAATAGTTGCCTTTAAGCCCTTTTCCAAGAGTCAAAAAGAAAACGATTCCCACCCAACCAAATGACAGTGCCATATATAGTCTGACCAGCGTATTTGCGATCCTCCCCGGTTTAAGGAAAACGAGGAGCACAAGCAATACCGCGGCCACGAAAAAGACCGCCTGAGCCGGCCAAACCCTGGCACCGTATGCTTCGAGGATTCCCCACCATTCTTCAGCAGATAACATATTTCATCTCCTTTCACCTAACGTCAGCGATGTGCGGTTTCAAAGGCGAAGTGACGAGGGAGCGTAGCCTTTAAAACCCTTACCATTACTTTGTTAGATAAATTCAACATCTTTTGATTCATCTTGCCACGGTATATATTCTTTTTGAGCCCATTCCTCAAGAACCCTGCCAACCCATTCACTTTTTTCAATCGGTTGGTAATGGAGGATTTTATACTTCTTGTCAGCTTCAATGACTATTCCCCATGTATTAAAAGTACCTTCTGCGCTTTCACCGCCATCTTTAACTTGTCTGATTTTGACAATATAGCTCTTAAATATTTCTCGTTTCTTTTTATATTTCAGACAATTGCGAGAGACTATTAATTTTTCATCACCAAATTCAAAGCTCATTATTGATCCAAAATTCCAAATAATAGCTCCTATAACAATAAACTCAGCAGCCCAAAACGGTATCAGAATAAGCAATAATCCAACTTTTATCCCTCCAGGTGCCAAGAAAGCATACATTGTGAAAAAAACACATCCTAATGTCCAGAATATGAGCCACATTGCAAGAAATATCTTTAAGCCGGTCATTCCCGTTGCTCGATACTTTATCAGAGGATACCCATTAATAGTGTATTCCAAATTAAAACCTTTTGGAGGTGTTGAAATAGTATATGTCATTGTATTCCAGTATTGATCCAACGATGAGATCACCTGCTTTTATAGAGCTGAAAACCCTGAGGTTGTCAAAGGGCGCCAGCGGGACCCTTAAATCTAACCCTATTCGCTGAAATTCACAAAGAAGTTTTATCAAAAAAAGATTTATCTCATGAAATTCCCAAGGATGGCAAAGCGTATTTCATTGGGACTTGCACGTTAATGGGTGCCCCTTAACTTATAATCTTTTTCCCCTATTCACAAAGTTGATTCAGAAACAACGACCCCTATTCGACCCCTATTATGGCCATGACTTCTATCTGGTCACTTCGATATACTAACATCGAATGAAAAAAAAGTACTCAATCACACCATCATGCGTGTGTTTTACCCTTGACGTAATGATAATTCTTCTATACTTCTTTCAAAAAAAGGAGTTCTATCAATGAGCGTTGCATACAGTAAAATGGGGAATTAGAGAATGAAGGTATTCAAGATTGGCGGCGGATGCCTAAAGGGAGAAGAGACCATTGCCCACATCCTCGATCTAGTTGCCCAACGATGCCGTGGGAGCGTGATAGTGGTCTCAGCGCTGAATGGTGTTACAGACTTCCTCATCGACAGCATGTCTGCAGCGCTTGAAGACGAGGGGAATATTCCGGCCATTATCGATCATATAAAGGACGTGCACATGCTCGTTGCGCGTCATTTGATTTCCGAGCCTGAAGCCCTCAAAAAGTTCAGTCTAAATCTCAATACGTCCCTCGGCCAGCTCGAACGCCTTTACTACGGGCTCAGCTTCACCAAGGAGAGCACCCCCCGCATGAGGGATGCGATCAGCAGCTTCGGCGAGCGCCTCTGCGTGGATCTACTCACCTCTGCCCTCCAGTTTCGAGGGCTCGAGGCAATCTATCTCATGCCGCATAAAATAGGCCTTCTCACCGACGGGAAGTACGGTGATGCCTCGGCAAACATGAGAAAAACCAGGCAGAACAACGAAGATACGATCCTTTTCATTCCCGGTTTTTTCGGCGTGAGCGAGGGGGGCGATATCACCACCTTTGGACGCGGTGGAAGCGATTACTCTGCCGCAGTGGTCGCGGTGGCCCTGCAGGCAGATATGCTCGAGATATGGAAGGATGTGAGTGGGTTCATGAGTGCCGATCCCAAAGTGGTCCCCGA
>JAFDDS010000274.1 GCA_019310745.1 Deltaproteobacteria bacterium
AAGGATTGCCTCCATACAAGAAGGGGACAAGAAAGTAGGGAACAGAACAAGGGTTAAGGTAGTAAAAAATAAGATTGCCCCTCCTTTTAGAATGGCCGAGTTTGATATTATTTTCGGTAGCGGGATATCAAAGGAGGGAGACATATTAGACCTGGGTGTTGAATTAGATATAGTTGAGAAAAGTGGTGCCTGGTTCTCATTCAATGAAGAGAGGATTGGTCAGGGAAGGGAGAATGTTCGAAGATTTTTAGCCGAACACCCTGATGTAGTGAAAAATATTTCTGACAGGGTAAAGGAAAAGCTTGGCTTGGGTGAAAAAAAAGTTATTTCTGAAGGAGAAACTCACTAAATGTTGTTTCTTGCCTTTGTTGTGTTAAAACCTTATGAAATCGTAACATTTTAGCTCTTTGAAAACTCCTCCAGGTCTCTAGCAAAGGCCACAAAGGTATCATTGGCGAGACCTATGAGCATGGGGATGTCTTTTTTTTGTTATGCCCTCAAGATTATGGATTTAATAAGGAGCGTGTGTATGTCTTTTTTTACTCATGTCCTATAATAAATGCACCGGTGTGATCCCAATAATCGGGATGTGCCAAGCTGAGCACATTCCGCATAAGCGGATAAGGCCAAGTTGCTCTACATCCCGATTATCGGGATCCTGTGAGGCCCCGTGTTTAAGGACATAGATAAAAAAAGACATACACGTGCTCCTTGACTTGCAGGAGTAAAAAAAGACACCTCCATGCTCATTGACCAGGTAATTTTAAAGAGCTAAAATGTTATATGAAATCCACAAACACAATAAACAGTAGATTGGCCTATGAATAGCAGAAAAATAAGAGATAAATTTTTACATTACTTTAAAGATCACGGTCATGAGATAGTAAAAAGCGCATCGTTGGTCCCACAGGATGATCCAACGCTGCTTTTTATCAATGCTGGCATGGCCCCATTTAAAAACCTATTCCTCGGTATTGAAAAAAGGTCCTATACAAGGGCGACGAGCTCCCAGAAATGTGTCAGAGCCGGAGGAAAGCACAATGACCTTAATGAGGTAGGCTATACTAACAGGCACCATACCTTTTTTGAAATGTTGGGGAATTTCTCCTTTGGCGACTATTTCAAAGAAGGGGCAATTGATATGGCGTGGGAACTCCTGACTGTTGGATATGGTATACCAGAAGAAAAATTGTGGATATCAATCTATACAGATGATGATGAGGCATACAAAATCTGGAATGAAACTATAGGCGTACCTCATGAAAAAATCCTTCGCTTTGGAGACGAGGACAATTTCTGGTCTATGGGAGACACTGGCCCATGTGGACCATGCTCAGAGATTTATATTGATCAAGGTGCTGAAGTTGGCTGCGGGAAGCCCAGCTGTAAACCAGGCTGTGACTGTGAGAGGTATTTAGAGATATGGAACCTGGTCTTTACCCAGTATAATAGAGAGCCTAATGGCGAACTCACCCCCCTTCCCAAGCCAAACATAGATACAGGTATGGGTCTGGAGAGATTGGCTGCGGTTTTGCAAGGTGTATATTCAAATTACGACTCCGATCTATTTGTTGATATTGTTAAACTCACAGAAGAGTTGGCAGAATTACGATACGGCCAGGATACTAAAAGCGATATCTCCTTCAAGGTAATTGCAGATCACAGCCGGGCTGCCGCATTCCTTATAGCTGACGGTATTATGCCTTCAAATGATGGCAGGGGGTATGTGCTGAGGAGGATAATCAGGCGGGCCATACGATACGGCCAGGTTCTCGGACTAAAAGGCCCATTTCTGCATCGTCTCACAGACAAGGTTGTTGATTTAATGAACCCTGATTATCCGGAGCTCGGACAATCCAAACGATTTATTTATGAAGTGGTGATAAATGAGGAGAAACGATTTGCCGACACCCTCTTTCATGGCCTCTCTCTTTTAAAGGAAGAGATGGATCAGTTGCGTTCAAAAAAGCAACATATTATTCCTGGTGGGTTGGTTTTCAGGCTTTACGATACCTTTGGGTTTCCACCGGATCTGGTAGAGGATATAGCCCGGGATGATAATTTCAGCATAGACATTGAAGGCTTTGATCGGTCCATGGCAGAGCAGAGGGCAACATCTCAGAGAAGCTGGAAGGGCAGTGGGCAGGAGGTGATACCCGAGGTCTATAGAATGCTTGACTCAAGGGGATTGGACTGCCGGTTTAAAGGCTATGAAACGTTAAGGGCAGAAGGGCATGTTCTGTCTATCCTCAAAGATGGTGACCTGGTTGATTCAGCACGTGAGGGAGAGTGGGTAGAGATTATCCTTGATCAGAGCCCATTTTATAGTGAATCTGGTGGTCAGGTTGGAGATATCGGATGGATGGGTAATGATACGCTGAGTATCACAATTGTTGATACAATCAAGTATCCTGTAAACCTTATTGTTCATAAAGGTGAGGTTGTTGAAGGTGTGGTCTCTGTGGGTGATACGGTTGAGGCTATGGTAGATGAAAAAAGGAGAAAAAGTATTGCCAAAAATCATACAGC
>JAFDDS010000275.1 GCA_019310745.1 Deltaproteobacteria bacterium
CTTTGATCATGTTAGTCCACGAAATTACCTTTATTTACCCACGATTAAAAGCAATGGCAGAAAAGAGTCGCCATAATGCTGGAGTAATTGGAAGGTAAATCAAATGGTAATCTTGACTTTGCTCATCTCTTTTGCGTTTTTTCTCCTTATAGGTGTCCCCATTGCCTTTGTCTTGGGGCTAACTCCTCTTGTGGCTTTTTTTTCAGAGGGTGAAATCCCTCATATGTTAGCTGCCCAGCGCATATTCACCGGAATGGATAACCCGGTACTGATGGCAATTCCATTCTTTATTCTTGCCGGCAACATCATGAGCGCTGGGGGAATGACACAGAGATTGGTGGCCTTGCAATGTTCTTGTAGGGTCGTTCCGAGGGGGATTAGCTTACATCAATGTGGTCATCAGCATGCTTTTTGCGGGGATCACTGGTGCTGCTGTAGCGGATACGAGCGCTGTTGGGTCGATCCTAATCCCAGCGATGAAAAAAGAGGGATATGATGTTGATTTCTCAACCGCGGTCACAGCTACATCCTCAACTATTGGGCCCATCGTGCCTCCCTCGATACCCTTTATTATTTACGGTGTTCTGGGAGAGGTCTCTATCGCCTCCCTTTTTCTGGCAGGCATTATTCCAGGGGTATTGTTAGGGCTCTCCCAAATGGGTGTGGTTGCCTATTACGCTCGTAAAAGAAATTATCCTAAGGGATCTCTGATATCAGTCAGGGAGGCCTTAAAGGCGACTTTTGATGCAGCACTGGTTCTGATGATGCCCCTCATCATCCTGGGAGGGATCTTAACTGGAATATTCACCCCTACCGAAAGTGCTTGCGTCGCCGTGTTCTATGCCCTTATCATTAGCCTGTTTGTGTACCGTGATATTAGGCCTATCCATCTGCCAAAAATCATAATAAATACCGCGGTAACAAGCTCGCTGGTTATGCTGGTCATCGGAACCGCGAGTATTTTTTCATGGCTCCTGGCCAGCAAAGAGATTCCACAATATATAACTGAGGCGGTCATTAATATAACCCACAACCGCATCGCCATTCTACTGCTTGTAAATATCGTCTTGCTCATGGTGGGAACATTCATGGAAACCACAGCTTCCCTGATCATTCTGACCCCGGTCTTGCTTCCTCTAATGAACAAAATAGGAGTAGATCCCCTCCATTTTGGCGTTATAATTGTGCTTAATCTGGTGATTGGCCTCACCACCCCCCCTGTTGGGGTATGCCTTTTCATTGCGTGTGCTATCGGAGAGATAAAACTCGAACAAATCACCAAGGCCATACTCCCTTTCCTTTTGGCCTCCATCATCGTGCTCCTTATTGTAACCTATTGGGAATCCTTGATTATGGTTATTCCCAAACTATTCGGCTATAAACCACTTCTCCTTTCAGGTTAAGAGGCAGCTTAACTCTTTTAGTCTATGCTCATTAACCTTCTCTATAGGCCAAGATTGTAAAATTTATCCGAGGCGGGTTTATGCCAAGCGTGCCCTGGCGCGACTTCATAGTTACAAAATACTATTTCCGCAATACCTCAGAGATAAGGAATATTGAAAATGAGAGCGAGGCCGGAATTGACCTATGTAGCTAAATACTTTTGGTAAATGATTTCATTATCAGCCCCAATTGGTCTGCAGACCCACTTTACTCTTCCTGGAGTTCGTGACATGGCTTTAGGGGAGGAATTCTGCCTAAAAACCTCTTCAATTCGTATCACGAATCGAGACCTTTACATTACTCATATTTTCTTAAAGAGGATGGGCCTTTCTTTCGTTTCCCGATCTAAGGATCGGGACTTAGTCTTTTCTACGACGTATCTGCTGGGGAGTCTTGCCTCTTTCCCGCTTCCGGCGGAATTTCCCCCGTTGATAAGTCTGGAAAAGTACGGCGGCCTCCGACTCGGCCGAGCTCGTCGCGGGCCGCCAGTCGCATCAGAAAAGACCTCATGACCCTCTCGTGATCTTTTCAGCTATGCCCTATACAAACGGTTCTAGCATTAATATAGCTCATTATTTAAATTTCTTAACCATTTCCTTGAACTTCTCCTCCTCGCCCTTGAGCATGTGGTAGCAGTGCTCGTCAGCAGGGAAAGATCTTGTCTTGACATCCTTAACATACTTTTTCATCGCGCCTACACTCACCTCTGCTATGTTGGCGTACTTCTTGACAAATTTGGGTGTGAATGCCTGGAACTGGCCGATCATGTCCGATACGATTAAAAGCTGGCCGTCACATTCTAGGCCTGCTCCAATGCTCAAGACCGGAATCGCCAGCTTCTTAGTAATGAATTCCGCTACTTCTGGCGGTACGGCTTCTAACAACAGCAGTTGAGCGCCCGTCTCTTCGATAGCCAGAGCATCCTCGATCACCAGCTGTGCTGACTCGGCAGTCCGTCCCTGGGCCTTATGACCGCCTAGTTGACCGGAGCTTTGGGGGGTCAAGCCGATGTGTCCGCATACAACAATGCCAGCGTCGAGGATGGCCATAATGCGACTGATTACACGCTTGCCACCTTCAAGCTTCACAGCGTCCATGTTAGCTTCCTTGAGAAATCGTCCGGCATTCACTACAGCGTCTTCATCGGATTTCTGGTAGCTCATAAATGGCATATCACCCATAACAAAGGTGTTGGGGGCGCCACGACGAACAGCCTCGCAGTGGACAATGCATTGATCCATCGTAACTGGTATGGTGCTTTCATATCCATACACGCACATGCCCATAGAGTCGCCGACTAGAATCATTTCCACCCCCGCTGCCTCTTCGAACTGGGCTGTAGGATAATCATAACATGTCAACCAGGTAATCTTTTCTCCTTTTTTCTTCATGCGGTAAAAATCCTGAATCATTTTCTTAGCCATGTCGTCTCCTTTCTTACCTTGCTAGTTGACAGCTAGTATTTTAAATAACGTTTACCTACTAACAAAAATGATCAAAACATGTTTCAACTGAAAATAATTTTATGAAACTATGAAATTGCACTTGAGAAAGACCTTGAATCCATTTGAGAATGATCAAAACTCTCAAAAAACATAGTTTAATTCTGAAATACTGAATCTCAAAGTCCAATAAGAAGGCACGGGTGCTGATAGATTTGGATATAGTAGTTATATTAAACAGGTATGTGAAATCGGGTCAAGGGAAAAAGCCAAATCAAGCACAACTGTGTTATCTTGCCCAGCTAATATATTGCCAGGCTTATACATTTGACACTCAAAGGAATCGTTTGTATCATATATTGTCCCATCTGAAAGAGAATTTTTATTGCGAGTTTTGATAATCTCATGGAAAAACTGGAATACATACCATTGAGCCTGGATTTGAGGGAAATCAAAAGAAGGCTTCACATGGGGAAGAGTGGGGATTGGAGTCAAGTTCAAACCCTTGTTGAGGAAGCCCAATCGCTAATATCAGCAAAGGCAGTTTATAAGGTTTGCTATATCGAGTCAAAACATGAAGATGCCGTAACAATAGATGGGAGGAGTTTGAAGAGCCGTGTTCTGCGTAAAAACCTGAATAACGTGGAGCGGATTTTTCCATATGTTGTTACCATTGGTAATAGACTGGAAGAAAAGGCAAGAGCATGCACTGATTTGCTAAAAAAGTATTATCTCGATACAATCGGAAATGTAGCCTTGACCGCTACGCAAAAATATCTCAAAGATCAGTTGCGATCCAGATATGCACTTAATGGAATGTCCTGCATGAGTCCAGGGTCTTTGAAGGATTGGGCTATTGAAGAGCAAAGGTCTCTGTTTTCAATCCTTGGGGATGTGGAATCCTCTATTGGCGTGGGGCTAAATAAAACTCTTGTCATGATTCCGAATAAGTCACTATCTGGAATCTACTTTCCCACAGAAATTCCCTTTTATAGCTGTCAACTGTGCCAGAGGGAAGACTGTTCAACAAGAAAGGCCCCCTATGATGAAAAGTTGGCCAGAGAATATGGAATATCGGAGTGATTTAGTTGAAGGATGCTTCTCTCTTGTTGATATAATTATATTCCTCAATTTGCCTGCTTTCAAACATTTCCTTTATAAACATAGTGTTCAATTTGTTAAAAATATTAGAGATTATTCTTGAGAATTCAGAGGGTCCGTCCACTAAAGGTTTGCATGCGAATTCTATTGTATAGTTTTAAGAATTCAGGAAATTTAGACTGATATCTTTTTCTTGACATTTTTATTATACTGAAACTATATAGGGGCATAATTTTGAAAAAATAAAAGGAGTTTTCGAATGATCGAAATACGTTTTCATGGACGGGGAGGTCAGGGGTCGGTAGTTGCATCCAAGATCTTAGCCACATCGATATTCCTGGATGGGAAGTATTCCCAGTCCTTCCCTGCCTTTGGGGTAGAGAGAAGGGGTGCTCCAGTAACGGCCGATGACAAACCCATTAGGATACGCACAGAGATATATGAGCCAGATCATATTGTCATCCTTGATCCCCTACTCGTTGACCAAGTTCCCCTTGCAGACGGACTGAAAAAGGAAGGCATTGTGATCATCAATAGCGGAAAAAAGCCAGGTGAGTTTTCCGATACATTCAAAGGCTTTCACGTGGCCACTGTTCCTGCTGGCAAAATTGCCGTAAAGCATCATCTTGGGAGTCATCAATCTCCTATTGTCAATACTGCCATATTAGGTGCTGTTGCTAAGGTGCTTGGAATTGTTTCAATGGAGAGTCTGATCGAGGGCATCAAAACTGACGTGCCAGCCCATACAGAAGATAACGCTGCCGCTGCTAAAGAGGCATATGAAATGGTAAGCGAGGTAGTACAATTGTAGTCAATTGGTGTCAGTAGTATGTTGTCCGTTGACCGTTGGAAAACAGGGAAGGATGAATCATCTATAGACATTGTATAATAACAGATAATCTGATGTAAATAGACGTACCAGGTTTTGTGAGAGGAATTAAATATGAAATACACTGAAAAGCAGGTTAACGTACCATTATGTGCAATATCTACCACCTCTGGACTGGTGAATAAGACCGGAACCTGGAAGTTTGCCCAACCTCTCTTTATTGATCGCATTTCTCCGTGTAACCAGCAATGCCCTGCTGGCGAAGACATCACTGGATATATGTATCTGGCTGGTCAGGGGAAATTTGAAGAAGCATGGAGATTAATTATGGAGGAAAATCCCTTCCCTGCAATCATGGGACGGGTGTGTTTCCATACCTGTGAGGAGGAGTGTAACAGAAAAGACCACGATGAGGCTGTATCGATCCACACAGTAGAATGCTTTATCGGTGACTATGCCCTTTCCCATCTGTATCGATCCACACAGTAGAATGCTTTATCGGTGACTATGCCCTTTCCCATGGTCTCACAATACCAGGCATCCAACCAGAAAAGGGTAAAAAGGTTGCTATTGTCGGTGCTGGTCCTGGAGGCATGAGTGCAGCCTACCACTTGAGGCGTATGGGATATATTGTTACTATATTTGACTCTCATCAGAGCCCTGGCGGTATCATGCGCTATGGTATTCCTTCCTACAGGCTCCCTCGTAAGATACTTGATGGTGAGATCAGCAGACTGTACGATATAGGGATAGAATTTAACATGGGAGTAAGGGTAGGTACAGATATCACCTGGGATTCCCTTGAAAGCCAGTTTGATGCTGTATTCATTGCTATTGGGACCTGGGAAGAAACTAATCTTGGTATTGAGGGCATAAACACGAAAGGAATATTTAATGCCCTTGAATTTTTGCATGAGATAAACCTTGATAAAAACCCAAAGATAGGCAAAAAAATTAGTGTCATTGGCGGAGGAAACAGCGCCATAGACTGTGCTAGATCCTCCCGTAGACTCGGAGCAGAGGTAACCATTATCTATCGTAGAACTGAGAAAGAGATGCCAGCACACCCGGAGGAGATTGAAATGGCAAAGGAAGAGGGTGTTCAATTTCTCTTTCTTGCAGCACCACAAGGGATATCTGGCAATGAGCACATTACAGGTATCACACTCGAAAAGATGGCACTGGGAGATGTGGACAGCTCTGGCCGAAGACGACCGCTCCCAACTGGGGAGACCTTTGCTATTGATTGTGACGGGATGATAATCGCTATAGGGGAGGCTACTCACGTGGCTGACCTTCCCTCCTTTATCGCGCAGAAAAAAGGAGTTGTTACAACCGATCAGATGGGACACACTGATCACTCAAAGATCTTTGCTGGAGGAGACATTATCGATATCCCCCATACAGTCACGCATGCTATCGGCTCAGGCAAGCGTGCCGCCATAGCTATTGACCAATTTCTTGAGGGAATAAAGGCTGATGAAGGCAGCTTCAATCAATTCAGGTGGGGGGCAAAAGGAAATGTGAGTGTTGGCCGTATACAGGGAGCAACCCAGTTT
>JAFDDS010000276.1 GCA_019310745.1 Deltaproteobacteria bacterium
TCTGCTAAGAACTTCATAGCCTTCATTGAAAGGACGAACGCCGATGACTTCCGTTTCAGGACAAATCGTAACACCATACTTATTTTCTGCCAGATAAAGGTAGTTTTTATCAAGTGTATTTTTACCACCAACGGGGCATCCAATCATACATGCACCGCAGAAAGTACAACCTGTTCTTTCTGGACCTTCCCCATTGAAATAAGGATCGGGTACCGTTTTATCCGGTTCGCCAAAGAAAATGCCTACATCATTGATATGGAAAGTATCTTCCCCACGGATTTCTTTTCCAATTTCCGCTAAAATTTCATCCGCCTTCCCTACCTGAGGACAGGGGGTTGCTCCCAGCATCTGCTTAGCTCGATCATAAAAGGGTGCTAATTTCGCCTTCCAGTCGCCCGGTCCCCATTCCGGCTTCTTAAAAACCTCATCTGGAGGCACGAGGAGCTGGTTGCAATAGTTAAGGCTTCCGCCACCGACACCAGTGCCATGAAGAATAAAAACGTGTTTGAGTAACGAAAGAACCCAGATACCATAGAGCCCTAACTGAGATATCCACAAATTTTTACGAAGATTCCAATTAGTATGAGGAAAGTCTTTCGTACCATAGCGTTTGCCTTTCTCTAAAACTACTACTTTGTAACCTTTCTCAGCCAACCGCAATGCGGAAACACTTCCTCCAAAACCTGATCCAATAATAACATAATCGTACATTATTTCTCCTTAGCTATACATAACCATTTACGAACGTTCAAAAGCCGAGTCGCACTATGTATTTTTTTGGGTAAAATATTTAATGTTTAATAAGGCATACCCATATTTTGAGAGTTTTTGTGGGCTTGATCAAGAACTATTGTTACGTTTTTTATCCAAAAAAGCGGTAAGCCCTCTCTCATGATCCTTTGAGTAGGTGGTAAGGAGAAATTGATCGGCGTCCATATAGATACCTGCCCTATCAAGAGCAGCGGTTATAGTGGTTATGGCCTGTTTTGTCATAGAAACAGGTATAGGCGGTTTTTTGAGAATCTTCTTACCGAAAGCTATTGCAGTTTCCATGGTTGATCCATTCGAAACTACCTCTTCAGCAAGACCCCATGTCAGACATTTTTTTGCTGGCACCTGCTCACCCAATAGGATCATTTGCTTGGTTTTAGCAGGCCCTATAAGATGGATCAATCGAGGAATGGAACCCCAGCTATAATTTAATCCCAGTTCAATCTCAGGTATACGCATGAATGCAGACTGTCCCATAATGCGAAAATCACAAGAAATGACGAGTGAAACCCCACCTCCCACGCAAAATCCCTCGATAGCTGCAATGGTAACCGGCTCCGTTTCTTCCCATGCACGACAGGCACGTGGTCCTAATATAACACGCTCTCGCCGTTCATCCATAGTCCCCCGCAGCATTTTCTGCACCTCTGGGTCTTTAAGGTCCAAACCTGCACTGAAAACACCTGAAGCTCCTGTCAGTATAACAATACGGATACCTGGATCATCCTGAAAGCTTAAAGCGACTTCTTTGAGCTCTCTGAGCATAGTTACAGATAGGGTGTTTAATGGATTCGGTCCGTCCAGCGTCACCGTGACCAAAGGTCCCTCTCTTTCAACGATCAGTTCACGATATTTCATATAAACCTCCATCTTAATCAATGCTTTGCATAACAATCATCCGCCCTACCCTATTCACTGAAGAAGCAAATAGTGCCCTCAAGAGTTTATTTTTTTTCAGTTTTGAGTTAATTTAACCATCAGCCCTTGCGGACCGACCTCGTTTCGGAGCTGGTGGAAAATACAGAGAGAAAATAGTCCCACCTGAATGATAACAATCTTCCTTTTTTTTGCAAAAGGTACAAATGCTGATCCTGCCAGGACAGATATCACTCTCTTTGGGTATAAATCCACACCTTGAAGACGTCATATCTATCTTGAAATTATACCGCTCGGAGAAGATTTTCATACGTAACAAGTCCGCCCCTTTTCCCCCGGCATTAAAATCATACGGTCTTTTTGAGGAATAGACCATTGTATCCTGTGTCGTAAAGAAACCTTCAAATATCCGTCTCTGAGCTTCTTCTATAATGCCAACACCATAGTCATGAACCACCAGCTCGGAACCTTTCCCCTTTTTTCGGACAGTGATTTCTATCTTCCCCTCATCAGGAGTATTTTCCACGGCATTTTTTATCAAACCATCAATCACCTTTTGCAAAGGATCCGAAGGCATATATATGGGTGGTGTAGGAATAAGGTTTTGTATAATTTCAACCTGACGGTGTGAAAATAATGGTTTGCTATACTCAAGTCTTTCCTTGACATATTCATCTAAAATAATTTCTTCTTGTACGATCTCCTTGGGTCCAAATATTTCTTCAATACGCTTTCTAACACGTTCAACTATGGGAACGTCACCTGCCTCCTCAGTAATAAGGCTCTCCAATTCATCGGTGTACTGATCGAGTATCAGGGAAAGGAGACCATAGGTCTTGTGTTGCTTATCCCGCATGATATCTTCCACCTCGTAC
>JAFDDS010000277.1 GCA_019310745.1 Deltaproteobacteria bacterium
GTTTCAATACTATCGCTTAATCTCTCTTTTTTAATTACCCTCTTCAGTACCTTCCTGATGAAAGGGAACAAGGTACACATTATGGCCTTCCTTATGCCCTTTAATAAGCTCACAATGTCTCAGAATAGCGAGTTGAGCCAGTATCTCTGACTCAGATAGACTGAGAATTTCTATCATTTCTTGCCTTGTCACCTTGCCCTTGTTTTTCACAAGCTCATAGATTGCCTTTTGCAAGTCGGTCAGGCCTTCAGCCCCCGCAAGACCTGAGCTCTCTCTCAACCTTGTTGCAGAATGAACGGCCCATGGATCACACGCCTTTACCCCCAATCTCATATCTAAGTAGCAGTCCTCACACAGTGTTTCGCCAAAATGAGTATAACTATCACCCTTCTTCCCTTCTTAACTTCCCGATCACATCGATTACACTTCATTTATGCTCTCTTTGCCTTTTTCTTCGAGTACTTCCGCCTGAATCAGACTTATTAAAGGGTTTTACTATTATCTTAGAATTTTCGAAATCCACCTCCAGGACTTTTCCTTGGATGACCCTTTCTTCCCCAAACATGGTTTCCATTCGGATGCTTTTACCATCGAGGTCCATATGGCTAATATTTTCTAAGATTGGTTCAATCATTTCCCTGTTCGTATATGCCTTTGCCAGACACATTGTAAAAGACCCCCTTTCTTTTTAATTGGTTTTATTTTGAATTATCATACCCTGCTCCAAGCAGAGGAATTAATGCCCTGAATCAGCTCTTGAAACAATTGAATCAAACACATCTATAATCTCCTCACCAGCTTTCCCTTTACCAAACATGCTGCCTTCTAAACAAGATTGAAAGATATCTTCATCATAGTGGATACATCCGATCATATTGATGCCCATCGTATCTAATTTACCATTAAGTTTTGCGGCAATCCCATTTGATGGGACCTTGCTCAGGACAGCCCAAATCTTATCAATACCAATCCCACGAGAGAGACTATTGATTTTACCAGCGAGTTGGAGAGATTCAAAAGAAGGCTCAACCACAATAAGCACAGCATCTATGCTTGTCTCAACACCCCTGCCAAAATGCTCTACTCCCGCTTCCATATCTACAATAGCTATTTCGTCACTGGCAAGGCTGAGCTTTCTTAAAAATTCACGACTCAGAACCCCCATGGGGCATGCACACCCTTCCAGTGACTGGAGGATTTTTCCTATAGACACCAGCCCAAGATTATCATTTGTAAGGATATTCTCGCTTGGGATATCACTGATCATGATGTGTTTTTGGGTCATTACCCTCATTGCTGTCTCAGCCTCAGCAGCGGAATATCCTTGTTTCATCTTTTCTTGAACCTTTTTTTTGCCACCAACAAGCTCCATAAGGGGTACGGGCGGCTGGTCAAACCCAAACGTTCGGAAAAGCCCTGAATTTGACTCATCTGAGTCTACAACTAATACGCGGTAGCCCTTTTTTCTTGCCTGATTGGCTAACAAGGTGACAATTGTACTCTTTCCACTGCCCCCTTTACCGCAGACAGATATCTTCATTTTGTTCCTCCCATCTAAAATGTCCTAACAGTTATTATGTCTTGCCAATTATAAACAGCACTATACAAGGCATACAAATCTATAGCCTCTGTAAAGCCCTTATGGCACGCATTAATGAATATTCCCTCATTTTTATCTAGACTTTCGGAGTGTTCCCCCATCTTCTTCCATTTGTTTACTTTCTTTTAAACCTTCTCTGAGTCTTTCTTTTTTCAGAAATTTTTGTATCAGTTTTCTGCGTTTCTATTTGCTTCGGGGAAAAATTAGGTGCCTCGTCTGCCAGTGCAATTTTGTGAGCTTCATCCTGACATTTTTTGCAGTATCCTTCTATATATAATTCGGTTTTGGTAACGTTAAAGTCATAATCACGCTGCACCCGCTTGACAATTCTTCGAACTAAATCGCTATCAAACTCAATAACATTTCCACAGCATCTGCATACCAGATGCTGATGCTCGGGCGATTCCTTTATCTCATAATAGCAATATACTTTCCCAAGCCTCCTCTCCTCTATTAGACCAAGTTCTTTAAATAACCTGAGCGTTCGGTATACAGTAGCAAGACTTATTGATGTATTTTTGCTACTGGCATGCCTGTATAGTTCTTTTGCACTTATGTGGCCACCAGATTTCTGTATTTGGCTGAGAATTAACTGACGCTGGGAAGTTACTAAGTGACCTTCCATATAATTTTTTGTATTGCGAATGCTTCTCATTCTCATTTAAACATACTAATAATCTCAGCGCGTTCTGTCAACTATTTTCTTTTCACTTATTGGCACAATAAAAAAATCCCTCTGCTCTCGTTAGTAGTCCTGGAAATCGCTGCAGAACAGGCATCGAACTGACATGAGATGAGAGACAATCTATACTGAAGGGCAGATATTTGGCAACAATCTGGCTGGTCGCTTGCAGCAGAAAATTTGTTACCATTTAAATTTTCAGACCTTGACAATTTCAAAAGAGATGATTATTTATTTCTCAGTCCGGGCAGGTATATGTTTTATAGTTGGCAGGTGAAGATTTTATCTTTGGAGAGACAAAACGGTATGATAGAAGAAATTCCGGATCAAAATTATTTATCCAGCCTTATCAAACGCTACCCTGATTTTATGATGATTTTGTTCTATACTGATTCATCAGAGAAGAGTAAGAAGGCATTAATTGTTCTGGATTCATTTCATGAAAAACATCCTGATGTGGGGCTTTTTAGAGTTAATGCTTCAAAGGTAAAAGACATACATCCGATATACGGGATAGATTCCG
>JAFDDS010000278.1 GCA_019310745.1 Deltaproteobacteria bacterium
ATGGTTCTAATGAACACTATGCCCAGAGATTATATGAAAAGAACTGCTAAACCAGGTCTGGGTCAGGTTGTTGAGCAATATAACTAGTTACTCAGATACTACAGTGGCAACAGAGTATGATACATACGTCGCGCCAGGGTGAGCTTGAACGGTGAGCCCAACAACCTGAGTAGTTATAATGATATTAGATTAAAGAGGTGAGAATCAATCGGTAGAAATACTGATTTTGCTGTAGGTAAAACTACCTATAGATGTGGAGGGGGCTTAGAGATGATCAAAACTTTATCCTGCTTAATATGGTCCGTTTATGACAGATCTTGATTTACCATAGTGTTTCTTGTTTAATGATTTATTAATTAAAACAAGATCACGTTGTGTAAGATCTTATACTGTGGATAGTTGTGTTTGTTTTGTAGTTCGGATTTCGGGTTTCGAAATTAGCACTGGTTCCGTTTAGTTCAGGCTTTTCAGGTTAGTCATTTGTTACAAAATCAATAGTTGAGTAAAATCATTGAGGCTCTTAAGGGTTAAGCGTGGTGTAGCCCTTTCGAATGGCGTATTTTATCAAATCCGCGGTTTTTTTGATGTTCAGCTTTTCCATAATATGAGCGCGGTGATGTTCTACGGTACGGGCGCTGATGAATAAAAGATCGGCAATCTCTTTGGTGGATTTTCCCTCGGCAATGAGCTTTACGATTTCTCTCTCTCGTGTGCTCAGGTTTTCATAAGGGTACTGGGACTTGCCCCGGTATATCTGAATCAAGTCATCTTTAAGCTCCTTGGCCAGAAGGGGAGATATGTACGTTTCCCCTTGCCTGATGGTTTCTATGGCTGAAAATAACTCCGTATCTGCATCTTCTTTGAGCAGGTAGCCCTCGGCCCCGGCCGAGATGACATTATACAGGTACTCCATATCCTTGTGCATGGTCAGGATCAACACCTTCACGTCTGGATGGGTTGTCTTAATCTCCTTGGTTGCCTCTATTCCCCGGAGGTTTGGCATGGATATATCGAGAATAACAATATGAGAGGTTACGTGCTTTAGGAGCTCAAGAAGTTCGAGACCATCGCTCGCCTCTCCAACAATTTCAAGGCCTTCAGCCTCTTCTATAATCCGCTTGATCCCCTGGCGGAACAACACATGATCATCAGCTAAAACAATGCGATACGGGTGCATGGCCAGTTTCCTCCTCAGTTCATTGGGATCGAAAAGGATATTCTGGTTCCTATCCCTTCTTGACTCCATATATCAAGAGATCCTCCTACCATTCGTGCGCGTTCTTCCATAGTAGCCAACCCCATTCCCATTTCAGTTGCCTCTCTGGAAAAAATCTGTTCCACATCAAAGCCCTTCCCGTTATCTTCCACCACAAAGGAAACCTCACCGTGTTGCAGCTTGATGATAACAGAGACATGGGTGGCCTGGGCATGCTTTCCGATGTTGGTCAGCGCCTCCTGAAAGATCCTGAATATGATTCTTTCGTCCTCCTTAGAAAATAAATCAGGGGTATCCTCTATGTCGAGTTTACTTTTGATAGGATGATGTTTGGTGAACTCATGGATCAACCATCGAAGGGAAGGTAAAAGGCCCAGGTCTTCCAGGATCGAAGGGCTCAGGTCCCGGGAGAGTCGGCGGACATTTTCAGTGACATCATCTATATAATGAAGAATCTGTTCACACTCTTCTCTTAGTGCTGTTTGATCCTCCTTCAACTGTTCTCTCATAGATCTCAACTGGAGTTTTAAGACCATCAAGGCTTGACCCAACTCATCGTGCAGCTCTATGGAGATTCGCCTTCGCTCTTTTTCCTGTGCCATAATGAGTTGTGAAGACAGGAACCGAAGTCTCTTCCCCGATTCCTGTAAGGCCTCCTCCGCCCGCTTGTGCTTGGTAATTTCTAACGTGGTCTCTAGCCCACCTATAATATTACCGTTTACATCTCGAACAGGATTGCCTTGTATGTACCAAGCTCTCCCGTCTGGAGTGGTCATTTCTGTTTCCTGTAGCTGACCGGCTTCAATGGCTTTCTCAACAGGGCAACCTATGCAGGGTTTGGTGCGCTGCTGCCAGATTTCATAGCAATAACGGCCCACCAATTGCTCAGGAGTAAAGCCTACCGATTCTCCTGCAGCCCTGTTTGCCCACAAGACCTTATGCTCCGTATCATGATAAACTATATGCTCGGTCATGCTGTCCATGATGGCTGCTTTCTCCCGTTCGGATTTCTTCCGTGCCTCGTCTGCTTGCTTACGCTCGGTGATATTACGCGCGACACCGATCCTGCCTACAGGATTCCCGTGAGCATCCAGCAGTGATGTTGTATTTAATTCAATAGGGATCCTTTTCCCATATTTATGTATAACCTCGATTTCATACATCGGTATTATTTCTCCGGAAAGGCCTCGTCTGAAGCGGTCACCCGTTGATTCTACATATTCGGGGGCAAGGATTTCAGAGAAAGAATGCCCTATAAAACCTTTGACAGAGTAGCCGACAAGTTTTTCAAATTCAGGGT
>JAFDDS010000279.1 GCA_019310745.1 Deltaproteobacteria bacterium
TCTCCGGTAGCCATCAAGAGTAGCCAAGGAGAAAAAAAACCGAGAGAGATTGAGCCTGATTATAAAAAACTCGCCGGCGGTGTAATGGAGTATATAAAAAATAATTTTGACGATGTCGGAACTGATTTTGCAAAGGAGGCTCTGAAAATGCATTATGGCGTAGCAGAAAAGAGGAGTATACGGGGCTCAGCCACAGAAGGGGAAGAGAAAACTCTGAGGGATGAGGGAATAAAATATATCAAGATCCCTCCCGTCAAAACTCAAGATGATGACAGTTGAATATCTCTGGATTTCTACAACTCCTTAAAATTATAGTGTCTTGATGCATTCAAGTCTATTCCAATTGTGGAGCAGAGTGGAGATAGTTATTATTTTGCTATGGGCATGATTGATATTACCGGAAAGAAGGTTCTTTTAAGAGAGGCGGTTGCTTCAGGGAGAGTAATCCTCTTACCTGAAACAATAAAGAAGATAAAGGAAAATCAGGTTAAAAAAGGGGACCCTCTCTTAGTTGCTGAGATAGCGGCCATGAGAGCTGCCAAAGAGACCTATCTTTTAATTCCCCATTGTCATCAGATCCCATTAAATACAGTTGAGTTGAATTTTTCTATTGGCAACGATTTTATTGAAGCCAACTGTCTGGTAAAGGCTGAGGCTATGACAGGTGTAGAAATGGAGGCCTTAGTAGGTGCCTCAATAGCCCTTAATACTATCTGGGATATGGTTAAATACCTTGAGAAAGATAAAAACGGTCAATACCCATCAACTAGGATTTCTGATATTAGGGTCCTCAAAAAAGTAAAAAAGCCCGTTTCCAAAGGATGATGTTAAAAGAAAATAATGGTTACAAGAATAAAGACAGGAAATAAAAAAACAATAGAGTACTTTAACATATACCCAAAGAAACTCGGCATGGGTGTGCCTGCTTCTTCCGCAATGGATCTCACCATAAAATTAGGCGCATTTCCAATATAGGTATTAGCCCCAAAGAAAACAGCACCGGCAGAAATAGCCGTCAGATAGATGGGATTTTCAGCAATTAATTTGGAAACAGCTATGGACTCAGGTATGCCTGAGTAAAACTTTCCCAGCACACTAGAAAAAAATGTTAGATAGGTAGGGGCATTATCCAGGAAACTTGAAAGGATCCCTGTAATCCAGAAATAATGATAGGGTTCTTTCACAGCACCAATTAAAAAGCCAAGCGCACCTTTGGCCCCTGCCAGAAGGAGAAGTAGACATGGGGTCATTGTTATAAATATCCCGGCAAATAGATAGGCCACCTCTTTAATAGGAAACCATGTAAACTCATTATCTTCCCGTATCTTAGTAGAAGTAAATATCAACGAAAGGATGCCCATGAGGATAATAAAACCATCCCTTACCCATTCTTGAATACTTCTGTGTATACCGAAAGTATTTACCTCTCCCCAATCCACCAATCCACTAAATATAACAGAGCCAACAACCCCGGCCAAAAATATAAAATTAAAGCTACCAGCTAACCTGATCGGCTCTTTTTCTCCTTCATCTATTTGGCTTTTATTAAACCCTTCTTTCTTGTAATAATAGGTATCTAGGGCGAAATAGATAGCCAATAAGATCAAGGCAGTAAATAGCATATGGGGCAGGATGGCAAATGTCCAGAAAAAGGGAACACCGTGCAGGAATCCCAGGAAAAGTGGAGGATCGCCCACTGGTGTCAGTGACCCACCGATATTTGCCACAAGAAATATGAAAAAAACTACCATGAAGGCCCTGTTTTTTCGATAATTATTGGCCCTTAAAAATGGCCTTATAAGTAGCATGGCCGCTCCGGTTGTTCCCATCCAGGAAGCTAAAGCGGTTCCTATGATAATCATAATGGTATTTACCTTGGGTGTTCCCACCAAACTCCCCTTTAGCAAAATGCCGCCAGAGATAGTAAAGAGACCCCAGAGGAGTATAATAAAGGGGACATAATCAGCTAATATAATATGAAGAAAACTATGAAGGGCTGCTCCTTTATAGGCAATTAAACTGGGAACGGCTATAACAATTGCCCAAAAGGCCGAGACCTTTCCAAAGTGATGGTGCCAGAATAGCGGGGCAAAAAGTGGGAATAAGGCAATTGAAAGCAAAATCCCAATAAATGGAATTATACTATAAAGAGAGAGAATCTCACCTAAGTTGATGTGCTCGTGAGCCCCTTGATGAGAATTTTCTGCTGCAAACACTGGAAAGGAAAAAGCAAAAAAAATTACTAATAATAAAAATAGAATCACATTTTTATATCTCATTTATATGCCTCATAGATGAATGAACAATTTTCTATGTAAACAACCCCTGCTTTGTCAAATATTCTTAAATAATCATGCTCAACAATGCTCATGTATCAAATGCTGACCTTTTCCTTTCAGTCGGTGGAAGTATAGGCATGAGGATATCCTTAGTCAAGAAGAAATTACCCATTTTATCTTTATCATAAGAGGACAATTGTAAAGGTGAAAAATGGAATAGA
>JAFDDS010000280.1 GCA_019310745.1 Deltaproteobacteria bacterium
TTGCGTTTGCCTTAAATGAATGAGGAATCCTCAGGCTTAAACTGCTTAAACCATGACCTGAACCCATGAGGGTCAGACCTACACTTTTTACATTTTGGTTTTATTCTCTAGAGTCATTGCAATTTTTTCAAATGTGTAGGTCTGACCCCGTTGTTTTTTTTTACAGAATTCATTCAAAATCCCATCACCCCAACATATTGTATGGCCTTATCAAAAAGAAAAACCTTAAAACACCCTTTAGTGGTACATAAATTCAGTATTGTTGAAATATTCAAACCAGTCGGGATTCAATGATAGAATAATTTATGGAAAATCAAATACTCAATTATATTGAGATAATATTGAGCTAATTACAACGTTGGTCATGTCATCGTTTGGATTATGCCCACATCCAGGAATAGTAATAAGCTGCCATTTAAGCTTTAAGTTAAGCCTTTGGGCTTCCTTTTCCCCTATTAAATAAAATTTTTTGCCTCTTTGCAGGCGATTGTGTCCCTGCCGCATGGCAGCTTTAGTTTTAAGAAAATAGGCATCTTGAACCACATCTTCCTCGCCGAGTAAGATGAAAAAATTTAAAGAAAAGATCCTTTCTAAATCTTCATCAGTCAGATCCAAACCTTTTAGAGAGTACGGATAGGGGTCGTGACTACGAGTTGGCATCGTATACACACCTGCGTTTGAAGCAAAGGCTTTTTCGATAAATTCGTAGGCCCCAACAATTAACTGCCTGTGGACGAACTGGGCACCTGCTGAATTTCCCCATATGAAATATTTTTTCTGTTGGCTCCCTGTTAATCTTTTTACTAATTTGAAAATTCTATCATTCACGAAATAGGTCCAAAATTCCTTTGGTTTTGTCCTTACATTACCATATTGGTATGCCTCTATCTTTGGAAACAACTGTTCAGAGTATTCAGGGAGGATCAAAAGAATATTATATTTCTCAAGACCTTTAGCAACTTCCTTTGTAATGAGATCGGCTTTCCTATCTGCACCATGCATAAAAAATAATATTGGGCGGTCAGCTGTAAATCTTTTTGGTTTATAATAAGAGACGCGCATTGCGCTTGCTTCAGAAATCGTCTTGTCTTTAAAATAAAAGAAACCCTCTCCACTATTTATAGCAGGTCCATTTACATCCTCTTTCTGTGAACAGCTAAAAACAAATGTAAAGACGATAGGTATGATTATAAAAGCCGATAAAGATTTCATGCCAATTTCTAATTTTATATGAGCCTAAAAAACTAAATTAAAACCTCGGGAATTTAAGAATACTTTTCTTATGTTGAATCCCGGGACAATCAAGCATACCATGGTTTTTGCTCCAAAAAACAGTAAAAATCTACTCGGATTAAAACCGATAGCCCTGATTCGGAAAAATAAGGCGAATACTATATCTTGTTGTCTGCCTTTCGGCCTTGCAAGTTGTGATTAATTGAGAATATCACAAGAATGAGAAAAATGTTGATATTCAATGGATCAGCCTAACATTTGGTGGATTCAAAACTTTCTACTACGTGCCACTGTACGTAACAAAATAATAATTGACTCTTAAAAGACTAAGGGTCATTATCTGCCTGTTTTTTCAAGGAAAATTAAAGAAAGGAGGCAGAAAATGACCCATGAAACATTAACAAGAGAGAATCATATTCAGCAAGATCTTTATCAACACCTTGAAACACATCCTCTTTATATCAACTTAGAGCCCTATATTCAATCTATTCCCTCTTTACGATCAAAAAAGCTGTCAACTGAAATCAAAGCCTGAATAAAAAAACATTCAGAAGATTATTCATTAAAAAAGCCCCCATCAGGATAAGTTCCTCCCGATGAGGGCCTTATACAACCTATTTGAATACTAGTCAGCTTACAGCATCCTTCAAAGTCTTTCCCGGTACAAATTTGGGGACCTTCTTTGCCTTGATCGTCATTTCTTGGCCTGTCTGTGGGTTTCTTCCCTTCCTGGCATTTCTTTGTGCCACCTTAAAGGTTCCGAAACCAATCAGTGTAACTGCATCCTTCTTTTTCAATGCCTTGGTGATGGTTGAAAAAACACAATCCACCGCTGCCTGGGCCTCTTTTTTGGTACATACTACCTTGGCTACCTCTTTGACTAAATCCCCCTTGTTCATACTCCCTCCTCCTTTTTTAAAATAGTAAAATGGTTAGTAATGTTAATTTACCTAATAGAACCTTTTAGAAATTTCAACTAAGAAACACACATTGGGGTTACTTCCAGCAGTCTAAAATTGCTGGTTACGTGCCATATCTAATGATCGTAGAAAATTCATAAATGATCAGGGTTTCATTCGGTAGTCATAAGTTTTTAGGCCTTTGAATTATCCACAATCATAGCAGAATACAAAAGCGAAGCGAAGGACGGTACCTATACAATATATGGGATTTTAAAAAAAGGCAGGGGGTATTAATGACCCTGCCTTTCATGATATGATTTTTCATGATATGATTTTCCAATCCTCACTCCACACATCTGACACGGGCAAATCCATTGTGATAAACAAGTCAGCGAAATCGGATTCAAGACTACACAATACTTGACTTTTTCGGCTCTCAAATTATCAGCAATCATAGTAGCTATAGATTTGGGCTGCAGGTCATATGCAACATGGTTACATTAAGCAATTTTGATGCCAGATATTTCGATTTTGACTTCGGAACAGGAGGCTCACACCCGAGAAACCCCAATAAAAAAGCCACGTAAGGCTTTCCCTTACGTGGCTTTACACAGCCACTATGACTGATCCTTTACCAGCCCATTAAATGGCATAAGGGGAACTGTCTAAGTTCAGACATAACGAAAAAAATAAATGTATTATTATCCTTTCATTTCAGGAGGTTATCTTATAGTATAATTTTGGACATATATGTATTATCTTAGACATGTGGCTCAGTCTTTTCCCGGGACCACAATCCCGTGCTTTCTCAGCTTCCCGTACAGGGTGCTCCGAGTGATGTCGAGTCTCTTTGCAGCCTGGTATTTGTTCCCCTCAGTCTCCTGGAGCACCTTCAGGATGAGGCTCTTCTCGGTGTCTTTAAGGGAAGCAATCTCTGCATGGGTACGGGGAAAGATCTCCTTTAAGCTCTGGGGGAGATCAAGCTCTGTGATCATGAATCCAAGAGGGTCAGACCTACACTTTTTACATTTTGGTTTCATTCTCTAGAGTCATTGCAATTTTGTCAAATGTGTAGGTGTGACCCCGTTGTTTTTGTTCACATGATTTGAAACAGGCGTACTTTGTTCTTCTGTGCCTGTATTCTATCCCCTTTCTTCTTGTAGAAAACCCATATGGGCAGAGGGGAAACCCATATT
>JAFDDS010000281.1 GCA_019310745.1 Deltaproteobacteria bacterium
ACCGATATGGTAGGCGCTGTTAATAGGATTTATGAACTGCAAGGAGGGGCTGTCGTGTATGCTAAAGGGGAGGTTCTGGCAGAAATTCCATTGCCTTTATTTGGCATTATGACCGATATGCCAATTGAGATGCTTGCAAAAAGGATGGAGGAAATTAAAAAAATTACAAAGAATTTAGGTTTCCCTTTTGATGATCCCTTGCTGACACTTGTTATCCTAACAGGTGCAGCTATACCCTTTTTAAGAATATGTGAAGAAGGACTTGTGAATTTAAAAGATGGAAAGACATTAGGCTTAATGGTCAAGTAAGGTTCAGGAGGCTGTAAGCTAAATTGAATACGAAAAATAAAAAGAGAAGTGAAATTAAGTGAAACGTACTATGAGATATCAAATTCGCTATAACGAGGTTGAAAAAATAGTTTATAAGGAGTATAGATATTCATAATAATTAATAAATGTGTTAAATATAGCCAAAAAGACTGAAAAACTTCACACATGGATCACATCGATAATAAATCCGAATATGAAAAAAGGTCTTTGCATTCAACCACAACTAAGCTCTCCCGCGAGACATTTGTCGAAGAAATTGCAGTCAAACAGCGTGCCTGTTTGGAGATACTTGGTTTTGGCGAAGAAAATAAAGTTATTGAGTTGGGAGAAGAGGAGGTAATTATTGGCCGAACTCCTGAGTGCGGGATTTGCCTTTCTATTGAAAATGTTTCCAGACGACATTCCCGTGTCATTTTTCGTAATGAAGAATATTTTGTTGAGGATTTGGGCAGCACCAATGGTACCTATGTCAATGGCATAAAGATTGTGAAATGCGTTTTACGGAATAGTGATCAGATTAATATTGGTGGAGTGAAAATTCTCTTCACTGAAGATAAAACACTACAAAAAACATGATGCCTCCCAATGAAGCCAAACCGCTTGTCACCTTTTGGGGAACACGTGGCTCAGTTCCTACTCCAGGACGAATTACAGAAAAATATGGTGGCAACACACCTTGTGTAACTGTTCGTTATCAAGATATACATACCATTTTTGATGCCGGCACAGGTATACGAAATTTAGGCATAGACCTTATAGAGGAATCCAATAAAGCAGGGAAGGGGCTTTCCCTCCATTTATTTTTTAGCCATACCCATTGGGATCATATTCAAGGCCTCCCCTTTTTTCAACCAGCATATATCAATGATACTAACCTGACAATTTATGGGAGCCCTCATAAAGGACATTTTCTTGCCTCTATTTTAAAAGGCCAGATGGACTTTGAGTATTTTCCTATTGGGATGTCAGAATTTTCTGCTGACATCACCATTCAGGAGATATCCGAAGAGGCACTACACTTGGGAGAAGTCATCATTGACTGGCAGGAGCAGGTGTGCCATCCAGGAGGTTCAGTACGCTATCGTTTAGACATAAACGGAAAAAAGATCGTTTATGCAACAGACGTGGAGCTAAATCCCATTTTCCATACCCATGCAGACACTAAGGAAAATAAGGTTCTGGCGCAGGATTATCTTGATTTCATTTACAATGCCGACCTTTTGATCGCTGATGGCCAATACACGGAAGAAGAGTATCAAAGTAAGGTAGGTTGGGGGCATTCTTCTATTCAACTCATCCTTGATATCGCTTACCAGGCCCACGTTAAGCAGCTCGCAATTTTTCACCACGACCCACAACATTCAGATAAGTTTTTAGATGAATTATGGATGAAAAGTAGATCTAAATTTCATTCCGATTATAAAAAAATGGATGTCTTTTGGGCCAGAGAGGGTCTGACACTTGCAATTTAATGTCATTGATGATTGTTTTTTGTCTTCTCTTTCATTTTCCTGACTGCTGTTTCTGCAATTGTTATCCATTACTATGCTTCGGCACGTCTTTAGCCCTTTGCATACCCTTATAATTAGCCATTATGTGCTCAGACACGGATTTAGATAAAGAGAATCTATACAAGGGAATACTCAGCCCTGTTAGTTCCCTTAAAGGTGTGGGGAAAGTCATTACGAGAGAACTCCAGAAGAGGGGGGTTCAGACAGTATATGATCTATTGTATATCCTTCCACGTTCCTACCAAGACCGAAGGAAGTTCATTCCGATTCACAAAATAAAGTCTGGTGAGGCAGCGCTTATAAGGGGCACAATAATGGAGATAAAAAGACTCAGATTTAGATACCGGCCAGTGCTTGAAATGCTTGTAGGCAATGAGTATGGAATCGTATCTTCTAAATGGATAGGAGCGACACAGTACTTGTACAGGTTTAAAAAAGGAGACACTATTATCCTCTATGGCCAATTTCGCGCATCCCCAAAGAAGATGCTTGAGACCTATCACCCTGAGATCATAGAGGATGGAAATGAATATGAGACAGGAAGGGTATCACCTGTTTATCCTGAAATAGGGGGAATCTCGCAGCGAAGGATACGGCGGATTATGATGAGAAGTTCACTTCCCATCAAAATCAAGTCTTGAGGATCTTCATATTCGGAAATCACCGGCACAGAGAAGGCTCATATTTGACGAGTTCTTCATGCTCCAACTTGCGCTCGCACTCAAAAAGAGCAAGACTTCCCGGCAAAGAGGGATAGCCTTTGCAATACAAGG
>JAFDDS010000282.1 GCA_019310745.1 Deltaproteobacteria bacterium
TTGAGGCAATCTCTCGATGAGAGACATTTAAAACAAAAAGAAGGGAGGAAGCAAGATGGAGAGATTTAAGCGTAATTCTTTATTTTCAGTGATTATTTTGGCAGTAGTAGTGTGTGTTGGATTTGTGTTGATTTCAGGGTGTGCAACTGCACCAAAGAAAGGCGAGGGTCCTGTTGCAACCTTGAAGGTTTGTCCTTCAGCAGAAATCACCACCCTCAAATATTTTATGAAGAAGTCAAAGTTTAGCGGGGGGCAAAAACTACATGTTAAAGTTGGTATTAAAAATATTTCTGACAAAGGAAAGCGTTACAGAGTAAGCATTTTCCTGCCAGATGGCGCATCTTCAGGAGGATTCTATCCCAGAAAAGGAAAACCTCCTGTTGTAAAGCCAGGAACGGAGAAGATGAGGACCTTTCCTATGTATTTTGGCAGTGTTCCCGATAGTCTTACTGTAAAGGTGGAAGAACTGTAGAACCTTTAAAAGAAAGGAGTATTAGAAGATGAGATTAAAAGGTTTTTCTTTTTTAACGGCAATAGTTTTTGTAGTTTCAATCATTATATTTGCACCAGGAAATGCCGGTGCTGTTAAATTTTTATCTTTTGGTACCGGGAGTCCCGCGGGGACCTATTATTTTCTTGGAGCGGGTTTTGCCGCGATCATCAACAAGAATGTTCCAGGAGTAAGAGTCACCGCAGAGTCAACGGCGGCCTCTACAGAAAACGCCCGGTATCTGATCAGGCATAAGATGGACATGGGCCTTGCTTGCATGGGCACTTTGGATGATTTAGAGAAACAGGGGATGGATGTTGAGGAGGTACGCCTGGTTGCCGTGGGTCATACCAGCGATACCCACTGGATAGTACGAAAAAAATCTCCAATTAAGTCTTGCTATGATTTTAAAGGGAAGGTTATCGGTGTAGGTCCGGCTGGAAGCGCTACCCTTAATATCTACTCAAGGAAACACCTGGCTGCCGGGTGGGGCATAACCTTTAAGGATATAAAACCAAAGTATATTGCCTTTCATGAGATAACAAGGGGGATAAGGGATAATACCATTGACGCCGGTATCATTGCCGCTGGATATCCTATTGCCGCTATTATGGAATTGGCCAGGGATATCCCTATCCGTCTTTTAGAGACAGATCCTGATGTGGTAAAAAAAATGCAGGCCAAGTATCCCAATGTGACGCCCTTCGTTATTCCGGCGGGAAGCTACAAGGGGATTGATAAGGATGTTCATACCTATACACTTCCCCAGATGTGGCTCTGTAGGACTGATTTACCTGAGGATCTTGTTTATAATATAATTAAAGCAGTTTATGATCGATCTGAGGAGAGAAATGCTATCCATCCCATGGCAAAAAAGTATACGGTTGAAAATGCATTCAGGGGTTCAAAGTCGGTACCGGTAGGATATCATCCGGGTGCTATCAAGTATTACAAGGAAAGGGGTATCTGGGATAAAATGGCCCAGTATCAATAGGGTGATTTGCTGAGCTTGGGGCATAGAGATTTTTCTCTATGCCCTTTGATTATCATTTAAAGGTGGTAAATGGATAAAGAGACTATAGAACCTAAGGAATCTGGTGCGATTAGTACAAGGCAGAGACAGCTCAAAGGATGGTCCGCTCAATTGGTAAGGTGGATTGCTATTGGAATGAGTCTGTTTCAGCTCTATACAGGTTATTTCCAATTTACGGCCATGAACCAGAGGGTTCCCCATGTTGCCCTGGGCTTTATCTTGATATTTCTTGTCTACCCGATGAGCAGCAAGAGCAGGAAGGACAGATTAAGCCTGGACAGTGTTATTGCTGCATCTATTATCCTGATCTGTGGTGTTTATGTAATGTTTACATGGTTCAGGAAGATGGGGGCCATGGGACTGGAAGTACCCTTATATGAACTCATTATGGGAGGCATTTTTATCATCCTTTTAATTGAGGGAACAAGAAGGGCCTTGGGTTTGGCATTTCCTATGATTGCCGTTCTGGTTCTTGTTTATGCCCGCTTTGGGGAGATTATGCCCAGCCTTTTTGCCCATAAGAACTATGGAGTTGACCGGATTATTTCCAGCATGTTTATTACAGCGGATGGTGTTTTTGGTATGCTTGCCGGGATTTCAGCTACATTTATTTTCCTCTTTATCCTTTTTGGTGCCATGCTTAGGGAGGCGGGTGGTGGGGAGTTTTTCATTAATTTTGCATATGGCATTTGTGGTAGGTTTAGGGGCGGACCAGCAAAAATTGCGGTAGTGGCAAGCTCCATGTTTGGCATGCTTTCAGGAAGTGGTACAGCCAATGTTGCAGGAACAGGGCAGATCACAATTCCCCTGATGAAAAGAACTGGCTACCCCCCCTATTTTGCTGGTGCAGTCGAAACAGTTTCAAGTGCCGGGGGTCTGTTGATGCCTCCTAGCTATCCTTTATTATCTCGGACTTTTTTTAATGATCGATATAGAGGCCCAAAAGATAGGACTCGTTGGTCTTAAACAGGAAGAAATCCCACCACTTAAAAAGACACTTAAAGAAGGCTGGCAATTTTTTATCCCTCTTCTCGTATTGATCTATTTTCTGGGCATTGAGAGGAGTTCTGTTACCAGGGCGGCTCTCTGGGCAAACGTTAGCATCCCTTTTGTAGCTATGATGCGAACAAAAACCCGGATGTCTCTATCAAAGATTCTAACAGGTCTTGAAAAGGGAGCATTAACAGCAGCTCCTGTGGTAGCTATTTTATCTCTCGGGGGGATTGTTGTTGGTATGATCACCCTTACCGGGTTGGGTTTGATGTTGTCTTCTATCCTGATTGAACTTTCACATGGGAGCCTTTTTTTACTACTTTTTATGACCATGATAGCCTCAATTATCCTGGGCATGGGTGTGCCACCTGTTGCTGCCTATATTATATTAGCAATTTTAGTTGTGCCTGCCCTTATAAGGATGGGCGTCTATCCCCTTGCTGCACATCTTTTTGTCTTTTACTTTGGCACTATAGCCGGGATTACCCCCCCGATGGCCCCAGATGCCTTTGTAGCAGCAGGAATTGCTGACTCTCCTATGATGAAGACTGCCCTTACTGCCTGCCGTCTGGCTATAGTGATCTTTATTCTCCCCTATATATTCGTGTATAATAATGCCCTTCTTATGGTCGGAAATTTTTGGCAGATCATATGGGTTTCTTTAACGGCATTGCTTGGAGTATTCGCTCTGGCTGCAGCTGTGCAGAACTTTATGAGCAAAAAATTACCTTTTTTGCTTAGAATTGTCCTATTTGGGACTTCTTTCAGCCTTATAGTTCCTGGATTAAAAACGGATTTATTGGGCATAATCCTGCTTTTTTCTATAATCTTTTATCAAACACCTCAACTTGGTAAAAGATTTAAGGGCTATTTGGTAAGGGGGTAACTATAAAGAGGTATTAGATTGACCATGACAGGCAATAGCACAATGAGTTCTTATAAAAGGATAATGATGGCCCTTGAGGGAAAGAGGCCAGACAGGATTCCTGTATTTCCTTTGGTTCGAGATTGGGCAATACGGCAGGCTGGTTTTACCGTATCAGAGGTAATTGAGGATGTGGGGAAACTGATTTATACGCAATTTTTTTGTCTTAAAAAATTCAGCTATGACACGGTCAGGGATCTTTCAGCTATTCATGCGGAATCAGAGGCAATGGGATGCATACTCGACATTAAAGAGGATGGGAGCCCGGCAATTATCGATCATGCTGTCAAGGACTATGATGAGGATCTCCCAAAATTGAGGATTCCCAATCCCTGGACTGATGGTCGGCTTCCCGTAATACTTGAGGGAATACAAAGGCTCAAGAAAATGTGTGCCAAACAGTTTCCAGTTATCGCCTATATTCAGGCACCTTTCAGGCATGCCACCATGTTACGAGGATTTGAAGATTTAATGAGGGATCTCTACAAGAGGCCTGATAGGGTAAAGGAGTTGCTGGAGATTACCACCTTAAGCCAGATATATTATGGCATAGCCTGTGTA
>JAFDDS010000283.1 GCA_019310745.1 Deltaproteobacteria bacterium
AGGTACAGTGATAGCTCGTCTTGAGGGTCGAAAACCATTCCACCTTTTTCTTTGTCAGTAAGCGTTTTCCGGATTTCTATGAATGTTGCTTTATGGCCGTCCTCCATCGCAGCCAATTTCTCGAGAAACTCCCGATTTTCTGTATCTGATTGCAATCCTGCAGCTTTTCGATAGAAAGCAGCACCGTTTTCCTCGATCCGAATCGCCATCTCGAATACCTCATCCGCATTAAAACCTATAGCCATCGTATCCTCCTTTTTAAAAGAGAGTAGTTGAACTGATATTTAATTGATAAGAACTCACTTTTTGTGCTACAGAATATAGGAGGAATTGGCCCTGTGTGTCAATGACAAAGACGGCCTATAATGACGTGATTGCTCATTTTCTATTAGTATGGATTGTTATCGAGCTGATGAATAAGACGGTATACAGGCGTCCATGATGTCTGTATGGTATGTAAGGGGCACAAGATTAATTTAAAAAAGGATATACCTGCGCAGTGAAATTATTCATACATAATCTTTCCGCTATGCAAGTTCGTATATGTCTGATAATATTTAACAGCACCCCACCAGTTAACTGTCGACAGGTTTAGACTTTTGGATAAATTTACTATGAGGAGGCTATCATGTATAAAACTATATTGGTACCATTAGATGGTTCAAAGAGGGCTGAGGCAATATTAGGCCACATTGAAGAACTGAGCACGTTCTACCATGCAAGAGTTATCTTTTTACAGGTAGTTGAACCGCCTCCACTTATTGTGGGTCCTGAGGGGGGTATCGCCATACATCAACAAGAAATTGAGAGATGGGCAAAGCAGGCAGAATCTTACCTTTCTGTTGTACAGGGAGAGTTTCAAGAAAAAGGGATTGAGACCAAGAAGCATGTTATAAATGCCCCTGTTGTTGAAACCATTATCAAGGTAGCCGAGCAGGAAGGCGCAGACCTTATTGCCTTAGCCAGCCATGGTAGGAGTGGTTTATCGCGAGTATTTTATGGAAGTGTTGCAGCAGGTGTATTACACCGCATAGATAGACCTCTCCTCCTGATTCGTTCTCGAGGGAATGAATAATATATATATCATAAGGTAAATCATTTTGTGATCGCTAAATAAAAAATAGATTGATTGTTGGCTGACCACTCCGAAATATTGGCATCCAGCACATTTCATAGAGTTCATAGTCACAACATCATAAGCCTGCTTCATGCTTGACACGCAATGATGATTTTTACTATGTGATTTTCGACTCAACTGAGTTTTTATGCGTTGCTGAACCGAGCAGTAATAACGCCTTATCACTCCAAACATAGGAGGTACCGTTTTTTGAGAGGGACTCCACATGTGTGATACTCCAAGGGTTATCCAGCTATGGGGCCTTGCCGTAGCAATTGCCACGTATCTGCTCGCACTTACCCAATGTTGTTCCGCTCCCCTCCCAGATCTGGACAAGCCGCATCACACGAAGGAAGGTTTTACAAATATCTACTCCTATGAGGAGCCGGATTTCTTTGATTTCTTGAAGTGGCGTTGGCAACGGTTCTGGAAGAAGACACCAAAGCCTGAGGACTACCAATTTCCCATAGACAAGAATGATCCTCCTTTTCTAAGGTCTAATAGAGAAAGGACCACCCTTACGTGGATCGGACATGCCACGGTGTTTCTCCAACTTGGCGGAAAGAATATACTCACTGACCCCCACTTCTCTGAACGTGCATCTCCTGTGCAATGGGCAGGCCCCCGAAGGATAGTGCCTCCTGGATTAGCGCTCAAGGACTTACCGACTATAGATATCGTCGTGATATCCCATGATCACTATGACTCACTTGATAAAGGGAGCATTGTAAGGCTTTACAAACGTGAAGGTGGCAAAAGGACGACATTCTATGTACCCTTGGGGCTCAAAACCTGGTTCGAGGATCTTGGTATCAGCAATGTGGTTGAGCTCGATTGGTGGGATAACTATGGGCAAGGTGGCTTGCAGATTACCCCAGTTCCTGTTCACCATTGGAGTCAACGCAGTCTCAGTTCAAAGAACAAGACCCTATGGGCAGGATGGGTAATTGCCTCATCGAGTTTTCGCTTCTTCTTCTGCGGAGATACCGGGTATACGCCTATCTTTACTGAAATTGGCTCGAGATTAGGTCCCTTTGATCTCTCAGCAATTCCGATAGGTGCCTATGAACCGCGATGGTTCATGCGGTATCACCATATTTCTCCAGAGGAGGCTTTGCAGATTCATTTGGATATCCACTCCAAAAAATCAGTTGCTATCCACTGGGGCACGTTCATACTCACCGACGAAGCCCTTGATGAACCGCCCCAGAGGCTCAAGAGAGCCCTAAATGAAAAGCGGCTTCCCAGGGAAGCCTTTCTTATTCTCATGCATGGGCAAACAATTGTCCTTGACTATCTTTATGAAGTTTGTATAAGTCTAAAGCTAGACAACATCCTTGAAGTTGGGTTGCTCGGCATTTGGTGGGGATTTTTCTCTATTGCCTGGAGTGCGGCACTATTCTCGATATTCTACACCCGTGTGATTCTAAGGATGTGTTTAACCGAGCGCTCGTCGAAACATCGCTTTAAATCAAATACTCCGTGCCCTGCTGGATAAGCTTCGCAAATGCTATTTTGTGGATAGTCATCATCGCCAGCTTTTTATTCCATACCGTGAAGGTCACGCATAAAAAGAAAGGCATAATGCTTTTGAATCATGTAAATTCGGTATGATGCATTTTTATGTGGCGTACCCTCAAACATCCTTACGGTTTCGAATTGGGATCACCGGGGTGCGTTCTGGCTTCAAATTCCCGATCATTGGTGAATCCGTCTCCGTCTGAGTCTTTTTTCCCCAGATCCCCCGTATATTTTTCCCCAGCCTTAATGGCTATCTTCTCGTAGTCTGATCCAAAGCTGTTTCTTGATCCACCACCCCTGGAATTGATGTGACACGTAGCGCATCCAAAACCTTTCCCTTTGTCGGGGATCTTTCCTATTCGGAACGGCCTGCTCGAGGCAGTGGAGAAAAGTGCTAAGGAAAAAATGATGCTAATAAAAATCGCCAGTGCATACAATGTGATCCTTTTATGAAAGTTATACGCATTCATCCTCAAACCTCCTATTTAAAGGCTCAGACTTTGCTAATAAACATTTCATCCCCACTCTGATGAGATTCTAACATCATAATACCTTAAA
>JAFDDS010000284.1 GCA_019310745.1 Deltaproteobacteria bacterium
CATGGAAAAACAACCACGACAAGTATGGTTGCCTCGATATTGACCGAGGGTGGCTTTGATCCAACAGTTGTTATCGGTGGAAGATTGAATATATGGGGAGGCTCGAATGCGAGGTTAGGGCGAAGTGATTTTCTTGTGGCGGAGGCAGATGAGAGTGACGGATCCTTTCTTGCTCTCTCCCCAAGCATAGCCGTTATTTCCAATATAGATCATGAACACATAGATTTTTACCGTAGCATGAATAATCTCAGGAAGACATTTATTGATTTTATCAACAAGATCCCTTTTTATGGCAGGGCCATTCTCTGTGTGGATGACAAAGAGGTCCAAGGATTAATCCCTAAGCTTACAAAAAGTTATCTGACATATGGGCTGAATCCCCAGTCGGATATAAGGGCGAGTGGCATATCAAAAGAAGAGCTGAATACCACTTTCGATGTTATATTTAAGGGTAGGTTGGCTGGTAACGTCACTATTTCCATTCCTGGCGAGCATAATATTTTGAATGCCTTGGCAGCAGTAGGGGTAGGATTGGAACTGGATATTGATTTTAAATACATTAGGGAGGGACTCAAAAACCCCGGAGGTCTTAAGAGGCGTTTTGAAATAAAGGATGAAAGGGGTGGCATACTTCTCTTAGATGATTATGGGCACCATCCTACAGAGATAATAGCAACCCTCAGTGCAGCAAAAGAATGCTGGCCTGATCGGAGATTGGTAGTTGTTTTTCAACCACATAGGTTTACCAGAACAAGAGACTTATATGATAAATTTGTTATCTCTTTTAACCAGGCAGATTTTCTGATCATTACCCCTCTCTACGGGGCAGGCGAAGAGCCTATACCAGGCATAGATAGCATAATTCTTTATCAGGGAATAAGAAATCATGGTCACAGGGCGGTTACTTATTGCGATAGCACTGAGGATACCATATCTGAACTTCTCGATCAGATTAGACCAGGCGATATAGTGCTAACCCTTGGTGCTGGTGATATACACCTTGTTGGGACCGATTTATTGAAAAGGATTGAGAATTAATGGATTAAGGGATTGAGGAAATAAGGAAGTAATCAACAAGCAGCAGGCAGTAAAAACAGCAACGGTGAACGGATAACGGTGAACGTTCTTTAAATTTCGACACATGAGAATGGATGCTCATACAAAGAAAAGAATGAAAGAGATAGGAGGTAAGGCCGTCCTTTTTGATGTGCCCATGAGTCAATATACCACATTGAGGATTGGTGGTAATGTTGAAGCCTTGTACAAGGCGAGGGATCTAAACGCATTAAGGGAAATGAAGACTTTTCTCATGGATGAAGGGATTCCATATTTGGTTACGGGTCGTGGAAGCAACCTCCTTGTGAGGGATGGGGGGTTAAACGGTGTAGCGATTATATTGGAAGGATCCTTTGCTGTTGTTAACTATAATTCTATGGCAGAGCCACATATTGTAGCTGGGGCTGGTATGCCTTTATATAACCTCGTTGATTTTTGTATAGAAAATGGTCTTTCTGGAGCGGAATTTCTTGCAGGAATTCCTGGAACTGTGGGTGGAGGAGTGGCTATGAATGCAGGGAGTTGGGGCCAAGAAATGAAGGGTGTGATCAATGAGGTAACAATGCTGACAGGCAGAGGAATAGTAGAAACGAGAGATAAAGGGAGGCTTAAATTTAGTTACAGAGAGCTTGAATTGAATGCAGGGGAGATAATCCTCAACGCAATGCTGAGTTTAAAGTTTGATACACCTGCTTTAATCAGAAAAAAGGTTGTTTTGAATTTGAAACGAAGAAAAGAGAGGTTTCCTTTTGGTATGCCCTCTGCTGGATCTATTTTTAAAAACCCTAAGGGTGATTATGCAGGCCGGTTAATAGAAGCTGTTGGTTTAAAGGGTAAAACCATAGGGGGGGCGATGATATCAGCTAAACATGCCAATGTTATAGTTAATAAAGATAAGGCTTCGAGCTCTGACATATTGTCCCTTATGGATCTGGCAGCAGCAAAAGTAAGGGAGATGTTTAATATACAATTATTGCCTGAGATAAAGGTTGTAGGTGAACTGTGAAAAGAAGCTCTGTATTAGATAAACAATCAGTAAAAAGGCACAAAAGAAAGGGTTCTTTGCCTCCTAAGAGATTTTTTGGCCAATTAGGTTTTGGGCTTATTAAAATATTTCTTTTCTTTTTAGGGCTCGGGGCCCTCTCTTTAGCCTTGATTAGCGGATATCAATTTCTTTCCTCATCATCATATTTTAGATTAAATAATATTGTGTTGGCAGGAGTGAGTGATGATTTCAGGGAAGAATTGATTAAAATATCGGGCATTAAGGAGAAGGAAAATCTTTTATCTATCGAATCATCTACCATTCGAAAAAATATCGAGAGACATCCATGGATAAAATCTGTTTACCCTTTATATCGAGGCAGAAAATGAAGAAACTGTGGCAATAGTAATCCTAGAGACCATGTCTTTAATGAATAAAGAAGGGATTATATTTAAAGATGTTGAAAGCAATGATTGTATTGATTTTCCTGTAGTAACAGGACTATCCCACGGTGATGCAAAAAATGGAGCGAAGCTTAAAAGGGTCGCTTCTTTTTTAAATGCCATTCATTTATGCGTCTCCCCTTTATTGATAAAGAATTTATCAGAGATTCATGTGGAAGAAGATGGAGCTTTTATCGTGTATTTCAAAAAGTTACCCTTCAAGGTCTTTTTTGGAAGAGACGATTTTGAAAGAAAAATTGGTTCATTAATTGACATTATCAGTCATCTCCGGACCACGTATCGACTCGATCAGGCCAGATCAATAGATTTGGATTATATAGATAGGGCGGTGGTTGCATTTACTGGCAGAGTAGTCTGAAGAGGAATGTCATTTGTAAGAAAGAAAAAAATATCAATAACACGTGATAAGCGATGAGTAAAAAATGACAGAAAAGGGGGTTGGGGAGCATGGAGGAATTGATTGTAGGCCTTGACATTGGCACAAGTAAAATATGTGCAGTAGTTGGGGATGTGAGGCCTGATGGGATGGTTGATATTATAGGAATGGGATCTCATCCGTCCATCGGGCTTCGGAAGGGTATGGTGATTAACATCGAAAACACAGTAAATAGCATTAAAGAAGCCATAGAGGAGGCGGAGACCATGGCTGGCTGCGAGATCAGTTCTGTCTTTGCTGGAATTGCTGGAGGCCATATTAAGGGCTTTAACAGTCATGGGGTCATAGCCTTGAAGAATAGGGAGGTTACAAAGCTGGACATTGAGAGGGTAATTGATGCGGCAAGGGCAGTTGCAATTCCTATGGATAGGGAAGTTATCCATGCCATCCCTCAAGAATTTATTGTTGATGATCAGGTTGGCATTAGTGATCCTGGAGGAATGGCAGGTGTCCGTCTTGAGGTTAAGATACATATAGTGACTGGAGCGGTCACATCGGCCCAAAATATCATTAAGTGTGCAAACAGGGCAGGTCTTGATGTTTACGATATTATCCTTGAATCCCTTGCCTCCAGTGAGGCGATCCTGACCGATGAGGAAAGA
>JAFDDS010000285.1 GCA_019310745.1 Deltaproteobacteria bacterium
CCCCTCTATGACAGAATACAGCGAGCACGAGTGATGTCCCAGCCTCTTGAGAGGTTTGGTGAGCTTAATTCCATGATGGCCTGGGCAGAAAAGGCAGCCAAAGAAGAGACGATCACCAGAGAGGAGGCCGATACCTGGTCCCTGAGAAGTCATCAGAAGGCTATCGCTGCAATGAACTCTGGCAAATTCGCTGAAGAGATTGTCCCTGTCCCACTTCCACAAAGAAAAGGTGAACAAGCAATCTTTGAGAGAGATGAGACACCCCGGCCAGATACGACATTGGAGAGCCTTGCCAAGTTGCGCCCTGTGTATCCTAACGGGGTATGTACTGCAGGGAACTCATCCACCGAAAATGATGGCGCGGCTGCGGTGGTCTTGATGAGCGAGACAAAGGCACAGGAGTTAGACGTGGAGCCAATGGCCTATTTCAGATCCTGTGCTATTGCTGGGAGTGACCCGACACTCACCTATCCTGCAGTCCCCGATTCTGTAAATAAAGCGCTCACGAAGGTTGATATCACCATAGATCAAGTAGACCTCATTGAGATACAAGAGGCATTTGCGGTACAGGCATTGGCCGATGCCAGGATGATGGGTATTAAACAGGGTGATTATGATACAAAAATTAATGTGAATGGGTCTGGCATTTCCCTTGGTCACCCCATTGCTGCGACCGGTGCCATGAGGTTGGTCACCCTCCTGCATGAGATGAAAAGGCGCGATTCCAGATTTGGACTGGAGACCATTTGTGGTGGGGGTGGACAGGGAATAGCTGCTGTAGTTGAAAGGGGAGGATTTTAGAATGGAAATCAAAAAGGTTGCTGTAGTGGGAATGGGTACTATGGGAAGTCAGATAGGTATTGTTTGCGCCGGAGGTGGTTTTAAAACCTCAATCGTGGATGTGTCGCCTGAGCTGGTAGAGAAGGGATTACATAACATAAGACTTTTCTTTAATAGCCAAGTTAAGAAAGGAAAGATGAGTAAAGAGGAAATGGAAACTACTCTATCTCGTATATGTACGAGCAGCGATTTCAATGAATCCCTATCAGGGGCGGATCTTATGATAGAGGCTGTTTACGAGGATATAGAGGTAAAAAAAGAGATCTTTCGAAAAGTTGATATCACCTGCCCCAGAAAGACTATTCTCGCAAGCAATACCTCAACTCTGAGTATTACTGAGATGGGTGCGGCCACAAGGAGAGCAGAGAAGTGCATAGGAACACATTTCCTGATCCCAGCAGCACTCACTCCCCTTGTTGAGGTAGTGAGGGGCATGGAGACCTCTGATGGAACACAGGATACTGTTATTTCATTCCTTGCTAAATGTGGTAAAGAAACAGTTACCGTTGGGGATTCCCCCGGCTTTGTTATCAATAGGCTCTATCTTCCCATGGTAAACGAGGCCTTCCTTGCCCTTGAAGCCTCACTTGCAAGTGCGGAGGAGATTGATAGAAGCTGTGTGAAAGGTCTTGGCTTTCCTTTAGGCCCACTTGCTGCAGCTGATGCCTTTGGGCTTGACATTCTCTTTGCATGCATGAGGAGCTTTCAGAAAGAACTTGGTGAAAAATATCGACCTGCCCCGCTTCTCGTTAAATTAGTTAAGGCGGGAAGATTGGGTAAAAAGACAGGTCAAGGAGTGTATAACTATAGGAAATAAGAGTGAATAAGGTATCTCTATTGTTTCTATTGTCTTCTTGAGACATATCCTTTGTGACCATTTTTTGACATAAAAGATAGGTATTTTTTGCCTATTTATGGTATAATTTTAGAAATAAAAGGTACGTTTCGTTGAGATTTTTTTCACTACCAATTCAGCTAATGGTTATGCTTTTATGTTATTTTTCTTCACCGGTATCAATGTTTGAAAATATTCTACATTGAAATAAGCTATATATAGCCTTACATTATGCCAGTTTATGAATATGCAGGACTTGATAGCTCTGGGAAGACCCTAAAGGGAATCCTTGATGCAGACAGCACAGTGGCAGCCCGCCAGAAGCTCAGGGCCTCAGGAATCTTTCCTGTTGAGGTGAAAGAGACACTTTTCCGACCCAAAGGCGGACCTTCAGATACTCTTTCTCTCTTTGCTTTTTTCCAGCGTGTTAAACCTGGAGAGGTGTATGCTATAACGCGCCAACTTTCTACGTTATTAGGTGCGGGGGTTCCTCTTGTTGCGTCTTTGGATTCTCTCATATCACAGAAATCCAGCCCGCTTCTTAAAAAAATCATTGCCCAGATAAAGGAATCCGTCAACCAAGGTAACAGCTTGGCCTTCTCTCTATCACAACATCCAAAAATATTTTCGAATTTCTACATTAATATGGTTCGCTCTGGCGAAGCGTCAGGATCTCTTGATGTGGTTTTGGCTCATCTGGCAGAATTTGGTGAGAATCAACAGCCTCTTTTTCCTTATAACTTTTATTGTGCCTAATATTACAAAGGTATTCACTGAGATGCATCATACACTTCCTCTGCCTACCATGGTGCTCATAAATGTAAGTAATTTTTTACTCTCTTTCTGGTGGGTTATCGTAGTGGGTTATCGTAGTGGCTATGTTGAGTGGTATTATACTAATAAAATATAGTAAAAGAAGACCAGGCGTCCATTACATATGGGATAAACTCAAACTTCGTATTCCTGTTCTTGGTCCTATAAACCAACAAATTGCCCTTGCTCGTTTTGGAAGAACACTCGGCAGTCTTCTCCAAAGTGGTGTATCTCTTTTGTCTGCACTCCAGATAGCGCGAAATATTGTTAATAATGTTCTGATTGCAGAGGTCCTTGATAAGGCTGAGGATGAGATTCGGGCAGGCAAAAGTCTGGCTAGCTCTCTCTCGCAAAGCAGATGGGTTTCCTCCATGGTTGTGCAAATGATATCTGTAGGTGAGCAAAGTGGAGAACTGGAAAGCATGTTAAATAAGATTGCAGACACTCACGAAAGAGAGGTAGAATCGCGCATCATGGCATTGACCTCAATGCTCGAGCCAGTTATGATCTTGATAATGGGCTTGATTGTTGGATTTGTTGTTATTTCTATTTTGCTCCCCATTTTTGAAATGAATCAGATGATCGGCTGAAAAGGCTGAATTGGAGGCATTATGATACGAT
>JAFDDS010000286.1 GCA_019310745.1 Deltaproteobacteria bacterium
GTTTATGAAACCCTAAAAGAACATCCTGCAGATGCCAGTGTTATCTCTGTACCACCGGGAATGATAAAGGGAGCTGCTCTTGAGGCCTTATCGAATGGTATAAAATTGTTGGTTATAGTTGCAGAAAGAGTGCCCCGTAAAGATACTATTGAAATCTTAGAGGTAGCCAGGGAAAATGACGCTGTAGTTATTGGCCCCAACACCCTTGGCATGATTAATCCCCACACCGTAAAGATTGGTATGGCTGGTGGACCGGTGGAAAATGTGAAGAGCGCTTATATGCCAGGGCCTGTAGCTATTGCATCTCGAAGTGGGGGGATGACCGATGACCACGGAGATCGCTAATCTCTTGACTACTCATGGTATAGGCCAAAGCACATGTATCAGCATCGGGGGAGACCCTGTTGTAGGCTCAAACTTTCTCGATCTTATTCCGCTTTTTGACAAAGATCCAGGTACAGAAGCGGTTGTTCTTTTTTGCGAACCAGGGGGTGTCATTGAAGAAAGGCTATCAGAAATAGTTATCTCAGAACAGATCAAAACTCCTATTGTGGCATTTGTTGCGGGTCGTTTTGTCGATAAAATGCCTGGCGTAAGATTTGGACACGCAGCCACCATAGTGGAAGGAAAAAAAGGAACCGCAGCAGGGAAGATAGAGCAGTTCAAAATTGCAGGAATACATGTGGCAAATGGACTGGATGATATTATCTCTATCCTCAAAAAAATCCTTTAGGAGGTGACTTATGGCAATACTTATGAGAACAGCACTTTTTGTTCCGGGTAACAGGCCTGATCGCATAGAAAAGGCCTTTAATACCAAGGCTGATGTGATTATTATTGACCTTGAAGATGCTGTACCGCTTTCTGAAAAAGAAAATACTCGAACAAAGGTTAAGGAAAAGGTGATCCAGTTTAATGACAGGATGATACTTGTTCGAGTCAACGCATTAGGTTCTCCGTTTATTAAAGGAGATCTGAATGAAACCATCATAGAAGGAGTTAACGGAATTATACTCCCTAAAGTTGAAAAGACTGATGACATTCACGATATTAATAAGCTTTTACTCGAGGTCGAAAAAAAGAGATCCCTTCCTGAAGGTTCTATACATCTCTTTCCTTTGATCGAGTCGGCCGCTGCCGTGCAGCATGTTTATGACATTGTATCGACAAAAACAAAACCAGAGAGAATCTATACTGTAGCGTTTGGTGCTGCAGATTACACCCTTGATATGGGCATAGAAATGACCATGGAGGGAAACGAACTTTATTATGCCCGTTCCAAGATTGCCATTGCTTGTAGAGCCGCGGGAATTGCCCCCCCAATAGATACCCCTTTTATGATTGACCTCAATAATATCGATGCCTTGATCATTGATGCTAAACGGGCCAAGGAGTTGGGGTTCCAGGGCAAACTGGTGATTCACCCCAAACAGGTTGAGCCTTGTAACCGAATATTTTCCCCTCTCCCGGAAGAAATAAAGAGGGCCGAGAATATCGTTCAGGCCTTTGAAGAGGCGGAGGCTGCGGGTATGGCAGCAATCCAGCTGGAAGGTAAGTTTATTGACTATCCTGTGGTAAAAAGGTGCAGGGACATTCTCACATTAGCCGCTGCTATTAGCAAAAAAGGGGGATATTGAATATTTCTTCAAAAAATCATCGTGGAGCTTATTATGAGCTTATTCATAAGGCTTGAAATTGATCTTAACATGTGCCTGGGTATTGAGAAATGTGGGAAATGTATCCAGGTCTGTCCGGTTAATATATTCACATCAAATGGTGATTATCCAAAAGCAGTAGAGGCTAATGAGGATGAATGTACTCTCTGTAATCTCTGCCTTCAAAGTTGCGAGGCAGATGCAATAACTATACATAAATTATACGAGGAATAGATTTCTTTATGCCGACATCATCTACAATCTCTCAAAAGCTGGCTCAATTTTTCTGCACCCTCAGATACGAAGATCTGCCGAATGCCCTCACCTACAAACTTAAAACCTTTTTCTTAGACTGGCTAGCCTCGGCCTTTGCCGGTGTTTCTCAACCACCTACTCAAATGATGCTCTCCCTCGCAAACGATATGAAGGGAGCTGAAGAGGCAACCATTATTCCAAATAACAGCAAGCACTTACCCCTGGTGGCTGCCTTAGTCAACGGTGCCTCATCTCATGTAATGGAGATGGACGACCTACATCGGCAATCTATCTTTCACCCAGCAGCGTCAATCCTTCCGGCCGTTTTTGCATCAGCAGAAAAGGAGCACGTATCTGGTTGTGATCTCATCCTGGGAATTCTCACAGGATATGAAATAGGGATAAGAACTGCCTTGGCAGCCGGGAAAAGTCACTATAGATACTGGCATACGACGGCAACCTGCGGCACCTTTGGTGCAGCAGCCGGAGCAGCAAAGGTCCTTGAATTAGGGCCAGAGCAGTTCGTATGGGCCCTTGGGTCTGCCGGCACGCAGAGTTCAGGACTGTGGGAATTTTTAACCGATGGTGCCATGAGTAAACAGCTTCACCCGGGAAAGTCATCTATGAACGGACTCCTGGCTGCCCTCCTGGCAAAAAAGGGTTTTACCGGCTCTAATCACATATTTGAAGGA
>JAFDDS010000287.1 GCA_019310745.1 Deltaproteobacteria bacterium
TCGCGAGAACTATGCCCAGCTTTATGAAAGATGCCAGCGCCTGTCAAACGCCCTTAAAGGATTAGGAGTGAAGGAAGGCTCGAAGGTCATTTGCTTTGAATGGAATACACATCGTTTCCTTGAGACATATTTCGCCGTACCTTGTATGGGCGCTATGGTGCATATGGGGAATCCACTTTTGACTCCAGAACAGATAGCCTATCTCATAAACCGGGCAGAGGATGATGTGATTATCTTTAACAAAGATTTCACTTCAATAATTGAGTCAGTAAGCAATAAGCTTAAAACAGTTAAACATTATATAGTATTAGCTGATGATGAAATACTGCCGGAGACAACCTTAAATCCAATCTCAGAGTACGAGGAACTGCTCCGCTCTGCATCGCCACATTATGAGTATCCTGATCTCAACGAGGATACTGTGGCATCATTAAGTAACACAACCGGCACGACTGGAGATCCAAAGATATGTTTCTTTACTCATCGACATCATATAATGCACACGATTATCTGGTCAAATATGCTCCTGGGTTTTTCAGGGGAAAGAGGATTAGATCCGCGCCGTGATATGACAATACAACTTGTGCCTATGTTTCATGCCCATGGCTGGGGCATTCCTTATATGGCGACATTTCTTGGATGCAAACAAGTTTATCCTGGACGATTCGATCCGAAGATATTTTTAGAAATACTAAAAAAAGAAAAACACCCAGGGCAGGGCGGTTATATGGCATGTGTTGCTACAATGCTTAACATGATTATTTCCCATCCAGAGGTTGAGCAATATAAAGAATATTTTAATGGGCTTATCTATGAAGGCGGAGGGATGCGCCTTAACACCATCCTTGCCAGAAAAGCAAAAGAACTTGGTATGGATATCTGCTCTGGGTGGGGAATGACCGAAGCATATCCAAAAGTTGGCCTCCAGTATCTAAAGCCTCACATGTTTAATTGGCCGGAGGATAAAAAAATAGAGTTTCTCAGCGGAACCGGTATAGCTCCTCCGTTTGTGGAGCAGAGGGTAATAGATGAACAGGGCAACGATGTTGCGAGAGATGGAAAGGCAGTTGGCGAGGTTGTGCTCAGAGCCCCATGGCTCACAATGGGCTACTACAAGGATTCCGAGAAATCAAAAGAACTGTGGCGAGATGGATGGATGCACAGTGGGGATATGGCAGTGATAGACAAGGAAGAGAGTGTATTAATTATCGACCGGTCTAAGGATGTGGTTAAAAGTGGTGGGGAATGGATTTCGACCCTCACACTGGAAAATTTGATCAACATGCATCCAAAGGTCCAGGAGGTTGTAGTTTTTGCGGCACAATCCGAGAAGTGGGGAGAACGCCCGGTAGTTTTATTAGTTCCGAAAGATGAATATAAAGGAACGATTTCCGAGGAGGAATTGAAGAAGCATATGACGCAGTATGTGAAAGAAGGCAAGATATTAAAGTGGTGGATACCAGAAAGATTTATCTTTGTAGATCAAATACCTCGAACAAGCGTTGGCAAATTCGATAAAAAGGCGATACGATCAACGTATGGGGATGTATTGGAGGGAAAAGAGGGATAATCTTTTTACGTTAAAAATTATTTACCATCTCTATCAGGTATGATGTAATTGTATTAACGATAATCTTTCCTTTTTCAGCTGTGGCAGACAAAGGATCTCCCATGATTCCAGATTCTGTCAAACCTTTGGCCTTGTCATAAAGAGTAATTTCCACCCCTTTAAATTCAGCAGGGCCAAGAGTTGATTTCACTGTAAAATGAGGTTTGTTTGATTTGACATATTCAACCTTTGCCCTTTTCATATCTACCGTATCAGGATGAAGATAAAGCATCACTGATGTCATTAATTCTCCTGCATGCTTGAAGACATTTTCTTTTAGCTTTGGGATATCTTTTGCCAGGGAGTTGGCGATTTTCCATATCTCCACCATGGCAATTTGCACCTCGTGGCTCATTATAAATTCCCTTGAAACAACGTCCACTGCAGAAGAATTGCCGCCATGGCCATTAACAAAAATGAATTTCTTGAAACCATGATGAGTTAGGCTATATATATATTCCCTTAATACTTGCGTGAGGGTCTCTATCTTTAGGGATATTGTTCCTGGAAACTCAAGAAACCATTCTGAGTATCCCACGGGTAAGGTAGGCCCAATAAGGCAATCTGTTTCTTTGGCTACCGCTTGTGCTATAGCCTCTGCTACATATGTATCCACCCCGATAGGGAGATGGATTCCCTCCTGCTCTGTTGAGCCGAGGGGGATAAGGATGATTTTATCTCCCCTCTCCATCTCATGTACCTCAGCCCAACTATTGGCAGCAAATTGATATCGTTTCACGGATAGCCCCAAATTGATATCGTTTCACGGATAGCCCCAAATACTTAAAGTTGCGTAACATTTTAGCTCTTTTAAAACTCCCCCTGACCTTTATTAAAGGCCACATAGTTATCCTTGGTGAGACGCATGAGCATGGGGGTATCTTTTTTTACATCATGCCCTCTAACAGGGGTCCTCCGTGTGCCGCTTCAAACCGTGTGCACAAGCAACTCGTCATTGTCTTCTAGGGTCTTTGTGAGTGTGCACCTGTTTGAAGCGGCCTACCGTCTCGTTCTTGTGAGGGCATGATAAAAAAAGATACCCCCATGCTCATTCACCAGGTAATTTCAAAGAGCTAAAATGTTACAAAGTTGCCTATTTACCTTTTTATCCTTTAATAAGCCTTGGAATCATCATGTGGTGTTGCGGGCAAATT
>JAFDDS010000288.1 GCA_019310745.1 Deltaproteobacteria bacterium
CACGACCTCAGTTTTCGGAAACTCTTTTCCATTCGTTATCATGTAAATCTGAAGCCAGGCTATGTTCCTTGTCTTATCCGATTCATCATATAATACAGAAATATTATTTTCAGAGGCGCAGGCGACAGTACATAAACCACAGCCAATACATTTATCTAAATCAATAACCATCCCGTATCTATTGCCTTTACTACTCTCTTCCTTTTTCATAGCCTTTTCTTTGCTTAAGGAATGTTATACCTTGATTACCTTAACCCTCGTATTCCACCACACAGGTTGTCCACTTAAAGGATCCTCAATTGGGTCAATTATCTCATTTGGGTTGACACCCTTTCCCTTAAGATACTTATCATATGCGGTATGTCCAAGGCCGAAAGGGATAAAGATAACGCCAGGCATAGCCCCATCAAAAAGATGAATCCTCACCGATAGCTCACCCTTAGGGGATTGTAACATCGCCCTTGAGCCCTCTGTTAAACCATAGCGAGATGCTGTTTTTGGATTAACTTCCACAAAGAGATCACTTCTTTTAATCTGATGATCAAAGAGTGTTTTATTGAGGAATGGTGGATTTCCTATCCATCCGGTTGCAAGGTTTATAAATTCAACGGGTAAAAGAAGCAAGGGATATTTATTTTCATCTCCATGTGATTTTATTTCTTCATAGTGAGGCATACATGCCTCATCTCCCTTAGTGCTTATGCCCAAATCTAATAACGCATCATCAAACGATTTACCTCTTGAATAAGCTTTAAGGGCCAGCTCTATCTCAGTGGAGAAAAATTCAAATTTCTTACTTGGCGTCTTAAATATATCTGACCTTTTGCTCAAAGATTGCCTTGGGATATACCAATATCCATTTTTTGTAACATCCTCCCACGAAAGCTTATTTTTTCCTGCATCATAAAGCCCGCTGACTCTCTCCTTTAAGGCCTCTTCAAAATTAGCCCACTGAAAGGAATGAGCAACCGTTCCACCTATTCTTTTCGCCAGAGATATGATGACATCCCCACTGTGGCTCGTGCGATACAATGGTTTTACCACTGGCTGAGAAAGGGCATAACAAGGATATTGAAGCCCAGTTGGCTTTACAATATCAACCATCTTTTCAAGGTGACTATGATCAGGTAGAATCAGATCAGCCATCATAGAGGTTTCATCCATAAATGGAGAAAAACTCACAATAAAGGGTATTTTCGCCAATGCCTCGATAAAACTCTTGTTGTCTGACATAGTATGCACAGGATTTGTAGAGCACAATAGAAGTGTATCAACAGGAGAACTATGGCTCCCATTTATCACTTCTGTAAACTTATGCATAAGACTTTCGGTAAAAGGGTATTGTAAAGTTCCTGCACGATCGAGCCTTCCTTTTGTAAGGCCATTGTTGGCCACTGAATCGTATTCTACATCTACCCAGGGTGCCAAAGGAACATCATCTGTTATGAGAGTCCCTCCCTTGTTATTTACTCTTCCTGCCAATGCATTAAGTGCATGTATAGACATAAACTCATACAAACTGCCAGGAAATGTGCCTTTGCCTCTTCCAGCAAGGGCAATAGGGGCGTGAGCTGATGCAAACTTTCTGGCTACCTCAATAATGATGCTTCTTTTTATTCCTGTGATATTTTCTACATTCTTAGGAGAGTATTTCCCCAAGACAATACTTGAAAATCCCTTATGTTCCGCTCCCTTGTCATCAAACCAATCATAAAAACCAAAGCTATGATTTTTGATGAATTCTTTGTTATAGAGTTTTTCCTTGATAATGACATGAGCCATTCCAAGGGCTAGGGCTGCTTCTGTGCCTGGAAATGGGGCAAGCCAAATGTCAGCCTTTGAGGCAGTGTTTGAGGCTCGCGGCTCAACCTGTGCTATTTGCGTTTTATGTTGTTGCTCATTGGTGACCCAGTGCCTCCAGACACTCAGCATTCTCCCAGGAGAGCCCCATCCATCTAAAAGACCACAGCCAAAGCTCAAAATAAAATCAGCATTTTCTAGATCAAATGCTAAAGGGCCATTGATTCCCTGCATAAGGAAATTAACCATAGAATAGGTATCTTCTTCTCGTGGCATACGAAGGTAGTTTGGGCTTCCAATAGAACTGAGCAGTCTTTTAATGAGTAGGGCCATGGTAGATCGAGACTGATTTCCATCAACAGCAGCCAGCTTTTCTGGATTTCCCTTATCCCTCAATCCCTTTATCCTGTTAGCCAATGTATCTGTTGCCTCATCCCAGGAGATCTCTTTCCATTCCTGCGATCCCCGTGGCCCCACCCTTTTCATTGGTGCCTTCCACCGGATTCCTTCATTGTATAGAACCTGGAGACCTGCCATGCCAAGGGGACATACCGCTGCGCCAGGACAGAGCGTACAGACAGTGTTTATGTACGAAAATTTTCCTCTCTCTGGCACTGGCACCCATGACCAGTTCTGAGTCCATATGGCAATATCATCGATAAGTTTCCATGGGAGCGGGGATAATAAGGTTCCTCCTAATCCTCCTGCGGCAAACTTAATAAAATTCCTTCGACTAAATTCCATTTTGTCTATCCTTATTTATGACATACAAAACAGGCGTTGTTGTTTTCCTTTCCTTTTTGTGCATGACAGTCAGCACAATCATCCATCTTCATTTTATCCCATGTGTTTTTCTTGTATCCAGCTATATTTTTTCCCCAGATATCCATACTGTAACCGGTTAGTCTATTAATCTTGTATGGGGGTAAGATTTTTCTTGTAGCAAAATCGCCATGGCAAACCTTGCATTCAATGTGAGCCATCTTTACATGTGCAATGTGGGGGAAATATACGCAATCTGGTTGACGTGAGTAGGCGAGCCAGGGGATTTCCTTTTCTGGCTCAACATAATCAGTAAAAAGCTTTTTCTCTTCTTTGCTTTCACCGAATGGGGACTCCGGATCTTCATGACATTCCATACACTTTTTAATTCCAGGGATTCCAGAAAAGGTTCCGTCTTTAAAAAAGAAATGACATTCTTCACACTCCATTCCAGCATCCGATTCTGGGCCATGGCTCGCATGAGAAAAGCTTAGTGGCTGACTCTTTTCAGAATAAAGAACAAGAGGAAATACAATCCATCCAACAATGAGGGCTGCAATTAAACCTACTAAGAAAAATAGCCATCCATTTATTTTAAGCCCGCCAGGCTTTTTCGAATCAGCCTCCATACGATCCTCTTCTGTTCTCTTTTTATCAATAATTAATTGCTGATCTTTTATCCAATGTCCCCTTCTTTGTCAAGAGAAAAGAACCTGGCGTATATGGCCTATAGATATTCCATTATATCCACTAATCCTCATAAGAACTACCATGAACGTCTTTAATGGAATTTAATGGAATCCTTGAAGAATAATCTTAATGTCTTGACGTACGTCCTTTTGATAGGTAAAATTTAGCACAAGTGTTAGGGAATGGATACAAGAGCACTTTTTAGACTGGAGGAAAAAATGTACAGAGGCTTTATGATCTTTCTCATCATGCAATTAGGGTTTTTTATTCATGGCTGTACTACCTTAGAACACATAGATAGTAGTTCAAAAGAAGAATTAAAAAAGTTCAAAATGTCTAAATATGAAATGATATATGAAATGGAGAAGGTTAAAGCCGATAACGTAAACCTCCAAAGACAAATAGATGTCTTAAATGCTTTAGTAAAGGAGAACCAAAGGATAAGTGAAGAAAAAGAGAGCACAATTGCAGGGCTGAGAGGGGAAAATGAGAATGAGGTTGTACGGTTACGAGAGGAAAATGAGCTTTTAAGTGAGCA
>JAFDDS010000289.1 GCA_019310745.1 Deltaproteobacteria bacterium
TCAGGTCGCGATCTCCTTTGCGGATGGGGTGGGGCAGGTGCCTACAGTGATGGAAAATTAAACCTGTCAACAGAGGTTGGTGGATTTCTGAATGAGCTTATACCCACCAAAAAACTGGAAACACTTTTGCAAGAAACAGACAAAATTTATCTCAGCTATGGGGCACCTGAAAAGATTTTTGGCGCTAATTTGGGCGAAATAGAAACTCTTTCTGCCAATGCTCAAAGGGTTGGGTTAACCTTTGTACCCACATTGATACGGCACATGGGGACAGAAAACTGTGTCACTGTTTTAAAAAAGATGCGCCAAGACCTTATCGATAACATATCCATCAAGACTGAATGTAGGGTGGAAGAGATTTTGACTAATAAAAATGAGGTAACCGGTGTTAGGCTAACAGATGGCCAAATAATAAATAGCCGCTTTGTATTGGCTGCCCCCGGCAGAATAGGGGCAGGATGGATGAAATCCCAAACTGATTTATTGCATTTATCCTCTCTTCATAGCCCAGTAGACATCGGACTACGGATAGAGGCGCCTGCACCTATTATAGAGCCCCTCACAAAAGAGGCATATGAAGCCAAGCTGATCTATTATTCAAAGACATTCGATGACAAGGTGAGGACATTCTGTATGAATCCGTATGGTGAAGTCGTCCTTGAACAATCTGATGACATCATTACAGTTAATGGCCATAGTTACACCGAAAAAAAATCAAATAACACTAACTTTGCTATCCTCGTAAGTAGCACATTTACAGATCCATTCCATAACCCAATTAAGTACGGCAAGTATATCGCTTCTCTTGCTAATATGCTTGGAAAGGGGGCCATCATTCAGAGGCTTGGCGATCTTCTTGCAGGCCGGAGGTCAACAGAAGAGAAAATTTTAAAATGCATTACAAAACCCACCCTCAATCAAGCAACTCCGGGCGATTTGAGCTTTGTTCTTCCTTATCGATATTTAAAAGATATCATCGAGATGCTTGAAATATTGGATAACCTCGCGCCAGGTATCTTTTCAAAGCACACACTTCTTTATGGTATTGAAGTAAAATTTTATTCTCACCGAATAAAATTAACAAAACACCTTGAATCCGAAGTAACAAATCTTTTTATAGCTGGAGACGGCGCTGGCGTAACCAGAGGTCTCATCCAGGCCTCGGCCAGTGGAATAATAACAGGAAAAGAAATTGTCAGCAGAATAAAATAATAATTGAGAGAAACCAGGAATTCCTCTTAGGACTAAGGAGCGAATATGCAAAAAAAACTGATCTCTTTTGATTTAGATAACACCCTTATTGACTCCACCTATACAACCTTTGTATGGGAAATTGGTATCCCTCAGCTTTACGCAAAAAAACACAATATTACCATTTCTGAGGCTACGCACATAGTAATTGGCGAATATGAAAAGATTGGCGACTCAAACTTAGAATGGTATGATATTACATACTGGTTCAAATACTTCGAGCTCCCAGGAAGATGGGAAAATCTTTTGGAGACACATCGGGATAAAATCCGGCCATTCCCAGAAGTGAAAGAGGTGATAAAGGATCTGACACAATACTATGACCTCATTATTATATCAAATGCAGCCCGGGAATTTGTTGAAGTTGAGATAAAGGAAGCAGAAATTGAGAATTCCTTTGCCAGAATCTTTTCAGCTACATCTGATTTTAGACAGGTAAAAAAGACTCCTCAATTTTATTTGCAAATCTGTGAAATCATGGAGACAGAACCATCCAGTGCTATCCATATAGGAGACCACTATGAATTCGACTATGTAATCCCAAAAAGTTTAGGGATAAAGGCATATTATCTGGACAGAGATGGAAAAAGATCCAAAGATAGTTTTACGGTAACAAATCTCAAAGAGTTTGCTGCCTTGATTAAAAAACCTTTGAGGCCTCTGTAATTCACACTCATCCTTTTTATAGGAGCCACTTACGTATTGTTCTTCGCTTGAAACCTCTGAATTCCAATCCCTAGTAGTAATGTAAGGCCTGCTGCAAAAAAGAGCGCCTGAAAGTCGGCCCATTGTCCAATGTAGCCCAAGATGATGGACCCGACAAAGGCCCCGGCATCTATCCCACCTGTGAAGACACCAGTAATCTTTCCCCGGGTATCGATTGGCTCGTTGCGTATTGCCAGAGAGTTGAGGCATGGGAAAAGAAATCCGTGTCCACAGCCCGACATCAAACCGGAAAGGACCAAAATCGCATTTCCCCCCAGGAACATCAAAATCAGAAGGCCTCCCCCGGTCAAGGTGAGTGCATAGGGGATGATACGGTCTTCTCCAATCCTGTCTGCAAGCCTTCCACCAAGGATAAAGGGAAATAAATACAATTTCCTGCTCTTTGGCAAAAGGAGAGACGAAGCTGCCAGAGGCCGCCAAACCAAATCCAAATAGAAAGGCGAGTAAGGCCACGAATAGCATCTTTCTTTTTATGAAAACTGCGAAAAAAGACTGGGAGAATTTTTGAGAGTCATGCACAAAAGATTCAGAGAGAGGGAGGTGGATTATCAGGCCAAGCGTCGCCATTCCTGTAGCAGCAAGAAAGAAGACAGAAGAACCGAATTCAGTGATTATTATCTCACCAATAACAGGTCCAATAGCAAGGCCAGTGAGGCCGGTGACCCCAAACATGCCGATCCCCTCATTTAAGCGCTCCTCAGGAACAATATCAGCAATATAGGTAAACGAAGCCGTAAAACATATGGCCAATCCTACGCCATGTACAATCCGTACAAGAATGAGGGAAAGGTAGAAATGAGAAAGGTTCCCTCGAAACAGAAGGTAGATAAGCGGAAGGACGCTCATGATACTACATCCAATAGTGTAGCTTCTCTTCCGCCCGATCAGATCGATCATATTCGAGATCCAGGGACGACAGAGAACAGCGGAGAGGGCGAAGACCCCCATAATAATCCCTATGTCTGACTTAGAGCCTCCGTAGCCTGTAA
>JAFDDS010000290.1 GCA_019310745.1 Deltaproteobacteria bacterium
CGGAGCAATAGAAGACAAGGGCATGTTGCTTTGCACCATTTTGAAACGGCCCACTACTGTGAATGTATAGGGCATTACAAAAAAAGACATACACATGCTCCTCAAACAGTTTGACGATTTTAACGCTCAGCATTTCATGAATCTTTTTCCAAAAGTGGCCAAAATCGCTCGCAAAAGACTTCTTACGAGTTTGTCAAGTTTGAGTGTTATAACAACAACAGAGTCTGAAGGGGTGTGGAATGTGGGATAATCTTAAGCAAAAATCGCATACAGAAAACCATCGTTCGCCATTTTCTCTTGGCGTTTAACGATGCTATTTATCCTCTCCGCTTCTTTCATCAAGCAAGTCTTTCAATTCAGTCATAAATTCATTGATATCCTTAAATTGCCGATAAACAGATGAAAACCTTACATACGCAACATCATCCCAGCTTTTAAGCCCTTCAATCACCCTCTCGCCTATTTCAGAACTGTTTACTTCCCTATTGCCACTTTCCTGAAATTGCTGGGCCAGAGAATCAACAAAATCATCAATCTTATTGATGCTTATTGGCCTCTTCTGGCAGGCCATTTGAATGCCCACTCTAATCTTTTCATTATTGAAAGGTTCTCTTCTCCCATCCTTTTTCACCACCATAGGCAAAACAGCCTCAACCTTTTCATAGGTGGTAAAGCGCTTTTTGCAATTAAGACATTCCCTCCTTCTTCGTATCATCCTCCCATCTTTACCGAGTCTGGAATCAATGACCTTATTGTTAATTTCTGCACAAAATGGACATTTCATATCGATAACCTCTCTACTTCTATATTTGCCTCAGACAGCATCTCGGCTGCCAGAGTATCTGGGTAACCATCGAGAAAAAAGATTTGTTTTACCCCTGCATTAATAAGCATCTTTGTACAAATAATACATGGCTTGTGAGTAGAGTATAGAGTTGTTCCTTTAGTAATAACTCCATAATAGGCTGACTGTATAATTACATTCTGCTCAGCATGAAGACCTCTGCAGAGCTCATGTCTCTCCCCTGGCTTTACTGCAAGGTTCTCTCTCAGGCAGCCAGTTTCCTCGCAGTGCCGTATACCAATCGGCGCACCATTATACCCTGTAGCCAAAATTCTCTTATCTTTAACCAACACTGCGCCAACACTTCTCCTCAGGCATGTTGATCGAGTAGCCACCAGCTTTGCAATAGACATAAAATATTCTGGCCAGGAAGGTCTTGGCACTTACTCCCCCCAATCTTTTGGGTTTTTTTGAGCTTGATGAGTTTTTAGGTTTATTGAGTTCATAGAATCTTAACCCAAAATGCTCAATAAACACAAGAAATCCAATAAACACTAATAAAGGGGAAATTGGCGGCAAAGAGAATGAACCATTGATCTCACATCATTAAGTACTTGTGTATCATAAGGCCTCTCTAATACTCTTATAATCCACTTGGCAATCGTCTTCATTTCTCTTTCCTTCATACCCCTTGTGGTTAAGGCAGGTGTACCTAATCTAATACCACTTGTTACACCTGGCCCTTTTTTGTCAAAAGGTACACTGTTTTTATTAACAACAATACCTGCGTGCTCTAAAGCATTCTCTGCATCGATTCCTGTAAAATCATTTTTGTTAAGATTAATGAGAACAATATGATTATCAGTCCCGCCACTAATCAATTCCAGACCACGAGCCAATAACTCTTCCGCCAAGACCTTGGCATTGTTCACAATCTGCCTCTGATAGCCAGCAAACTCAGGAGTCATTGCCTGCTTAAAAGCCACGGCCTTGGCAGCAATCACATGCATAAAGGGACCACCTTGTATGCCTGGAAAGATTTGGGCATCAATCTGCTTTGCGTACTTTTTTTTTTGCCAGTATCAAACCCCCCCTTGGACCCCGAAGGGTCTTGTGCGTTGTAGATGTAACAAAATCAGCAAAAGGAAACGGCGAAGGATGTTGACCTCCCGCAATCAATCCAGCGACATGCGCAATGTCAGCCATACAATAGGCTCCTATGTCCTCTGCGATTTGCTTAAAGGGCCTAAAATCAATTATCCGTGGGTAGGAGCTGGCACCAGCAATTATCAATTTGGGTTGAAAAGAGCGAGCCAAAGATCTAACTTGATCAAAATCTATTCTATGAGTCTGAGGATCAACCCCATAAAATACTGCCTTATAGATCTTACCAGAAAAATTTATATTACTTCCATGGCTCAGGTGTCCTCCATGTGCGAGATCCATCCCCATTATCGTATCCCCAGGGCTTAAAAAGGAAAAATATACAGCCATATTGGCTTGAGAGCCAGAGTGAGGCTGAACATTAGCAAATTCAATTCGGCTTTAAAGAGCTTCTTTGCCCTCTCTATAGCCAGGTTTTCTACGATATCGACATTTTTACACCCAGCATAGTATCTCGCTCCTGGATAGCCTTCGGCATACTTATTTGTCAGTATACTTCCCTGAATATTCATTACTGCCTGACTTGCGTAATTTTCAGAGGCTATCATCACAAGATTATCCCTCTGTCTCTCTGTTTCTGCCTCAATAGCCTTAGCAATCTGAGAATCAATTGTATTTAGACTCATTTACTACCTTCATGTGGTATTTGAAATTTGAGACTAGATCAATACAATAAATTCAAACAGAAAGCAGGAGTACCAACAATAAGGAATAACAAGTTTCAGATTTCGAACTTCACGTATCAATCTCTTCCAAGCGCCTTAGATGTCGGCCCCCCTCAAAATCAGTATGTAAAAAAATTTCTACCATCTCTAAAGCCAGGCCAGAGCCGAGGATTCTGCCTCCAAGGACAAGTATATTAGCATCATTGTGTTTCCTGCTAAGCTCGACTGTATAAATATTGTGACAAAGGGCAGCCCGGACATTTCTGAACCGGAAATATTGTGACAAAGGGCAGCCCGGACATTTCTGAACCGGTTGGCAGTTATGGACATCCCAAGTCCTGAGCCACAGAGTAATATTCCTCTGCTGAACTTTTTTTCGGCAATGTTTTGGGCTAACTCTTTAGCGATGAGTGGATAGTCAACTGATTCATGACTGAATGTGCCTACATCTTTGATATTATACCCTTTTTCAGATAAATATTTTCGTATTTGTTCTTTTAAATCAAATCCAGCGTGATCTGATCCGATAATTATATTCATTGCTTGTTGCTCGTTGTTTGTTACTGGACTTCTCGCCAGCATCCGGAACCGAGAAACCAGTGATGATCTCTTCAGGGTTTATATTCTTTGAAGATTAGTGAGCTATTTGTGCCGCCAAAACCAAAAGAATTAGATAGCACAGTTCTCACCCTCATATTTCTGGCCTTGTTTGAGACGTAGTCAAGATCGCATTCTGGATCTTTAAATTCATAATTGATAGTCGGAGGGATACAGCTATTTTTCATTGTTAATATGGAGTATATTGCCTCTGCCACACCGGCGCCACCTAAAAGATGCCCTGTCATCGATTTAGTGGAAGTTACAGGAACCTTGAATGCGTAATCCCCGAAAACTGATTTTATTCCCTTTGTCTCAGAGATATCATTCAATTTTGTACTCGTTCCATGTGCATTTATACAATCAATGTCAGTAGGATTTAGTCCTGCATCCTTTAGCACGGCCTGCATGCAGAGACTCGCCCCTATTCCTTCGGGGTCGGGAGCAGTGAAATGATAGGCATCTGAAGACATACCATAGCCAGCTATTTCAGCATAGATATCTACAGCCCTATCAAGTGCATGATTTAATTCCTCTAAAATAATAATACCTCCACCCTCTGAGATTATAAAGCCATCTCTTTCATTATCAAAGGGTCTTGATGCCTTCTCTGGTTCTTCATTCCGTGTTGAAAGGGACTTCATTGAGGTAAAACCCGCTAAGGCCAATGGGGTTATACATGCTTCTGTCCCGCCCGTTATCATCACATCAGCCGCTCCCCGTTGGATTATCTTAAAAGACTCGCCAATGGCATGGGAACTCGCAGCACATGCTGTTACTATCGCTGTATTCGGACCCCTGGCCCCAAATTCAATAGATATCTTGCCCGGGGACATATTGGCTATTATACCAGGAATAAAAAATGGGCTTACCCTTCGTGGCCCTTTTTCTAAAAGAATCTTGTGATAGAATTCAATGGTGCCCAATCCACCGATACCAGAACCGGTCACACAACCTACCCTATGGCTGTTTTGTTGTGTTATCTTGAGCTTTGAATCCTCGATGGCCATTCGAGCTGAGGCCATAGCATAGTGAATGAAAATATCGAGGTGCCTCGCATCTTTTGATGTAAGAAAGTCCTCAGATCTAAAATCCTTTATCTCGCCAGCAATCTGGGAAGTAAATGGAGATACATCAAATTTCGTAATAGGCCCTATACCAGATTTGCCTTTTGAGACTGCCTCCCAATTTTCTTCCATACCAATACCAAGGGGTGTAACCATTCCTATCCCTGTAATGACAACTCTTCTGGTCATCTTGGTATTCTCCTAAACTATTTAATTGAGAGTTTATCCTGTATTTTTTTCAATGTATTCGATAGCATTCCGAACAGTGGCGATCTTTTCAGCCTCCTCGTCAGCAATAGAGATACCAAATTCCTCTTCCATGGCCATAATCAATTCTACTTGATCGAGTGAGTCTGCTCCTAGATCATCCACAAATGATGCCTCTGGTATTACATCTTTCTCATCAACTTCCAACTGTTCGCAAATAATCTTTTTTATTTTTTCCTCAACTGACATGTGTACCTCCATAAATTATTTGTTAAAT
>JAFDDS010000291.1 GCA_019310745.1 Deltaproteobacteria bacterium
AATTGGGTCGTCTTGATATAGGGCATTGCGTTGTGGTCAGAAGAAAAACAGTCTTAGCAGTAGAGGCTATAGAGGGAACCGATACAACGATATTACGGGGAGGAGCATTAGCTACAGAAGGTGGGGTTGTTGTTAAGGTCTGTAAACCCAACCAGGATCTTAGGTTTGATCTACCTGCTGTTGGCATTAGCACAGTTATCGCTATGTCAGAGGTTAATGCATCTGTTTTGGCAATTGAAGCAAGCAAGACCCTCGTTTTTGATAAAGAGGAAATGATACAGCTGGCAGACAGTAATAGTATTGCTATAGTGTCAAGATAAAGCAATAGCTAGTAATGAGTAAGCGGTATGAAGGGACGGACAACAGACAACCGACAATTCACCCCGTTAAATCCCCCAAAGGGGGTCCCGCCTGTAGGCGGGAATTTAACAGGGCAGGCAACGGACCAGAGATTAAAATTAGGTGTTGTTGGGGTGGGCTACCTGGGTGAGTTTCATGCCCAGAAGTATGCCTCTATGAAAGACATAGATCTTGTTGGACTTGTTGATATAAACCTTGAAAGGGCGCAAGAAATGGCACGTAAGTATAATACAAAAGCTTACGATAGCCATACCAAGATTCTTTCACTTGTAGATGGCCTTAGTTTGGCAGTTCCAACAGTATCACACTTTGAAATTGGACATGATATTTTAAATCATGGCATACATCTGCTAATTGAAAAGCCTATTACCCTTAAACTAAGCGATGCAGATCAACTGATAGAAGTAGCAGAAAAGAATAATGCTATTTTGCAGATAGGACATATAGAACGTTTTAACCCTGCTGTAGTTAAGATGGAATCACTACTTTCTAAGCCTTTTTTTATTGATTCGCATCGACTTGCCTTTTTTACAAACAGAGGTACTGATGTAGATGTGATTTTAGATCTTATGATTCATGATCTGGATATTATCCTGCACATAGTGAATTCAGAGATTACAGAAATACATGCCGTTGGGATGCCTGTTGTGACTGATAAGATAGATATTGCTAATGTGAGGATAATCTTTTCCAATGGTACAGTAGCAAATTTAACAGTAAGCCGGGTTTCAAGTGAATCTGTTAGAATGATGAGGATCTTCCAGCCTGATAACTGCATATCAATTGATTATAGCAAGAAAAAGATCAGTGTAACCCAGTTTAAAGGGAATGAAAAAAGCTTTACCGATTTACCCTCGTTAGCTCATAAAGAGGATGCATTTCCTGATAGTGATCCCTTGGCCGATCAGATTAGATCCTTTGTTGAGTCTATAAAAACGAGGACAGAGCCAAAAGTCACGGGAGTTGATGGGAAAAAGGCCCTAGCTGTTGCCCTTTCTATCATTGACCAGATAAAAAGAAATAAAAGCAAAGACATAGTCCTGAATTGTGAGCCATAACAAAAGCGTAATGATTGTTGCAGGAGAGGCCTCAGGGGATATTTATGGGGCGTATGTGGTCATGGCGATAAAGGAGTTAGACCCTTGTATAGAATTTTTTGGTCTCGGTGGTCCCGAAATGGAGAGAGCTGGTGTCAGGATTATGCATCAATTATCAGCTATGGCTGTGGTGGGAATGACCGAAATTATACCGAAAAGCAGATACATTTTCCGGGCATTACGAGAATTAAAACAGTCATTACAAGTTACCCCTCCAGACCTTTTGATACTTATTGACTATCCAGGCTTTAATTTACATTTAGCCAAAAAAGCCCACTCGCTTGGCATTCCCGTTCTTTATTATATTCCACCCCAGGTGTGGGCATGGCGGGAAGGAAGAGTAAGAAAAATAGCTAAAAGGGTAGACAGGGTGGCAGTAATTCTGCCCTTTGAAAAAGAGTTTTACCAGAAGCACGGTCTAAAAGCAGAATATGTGGGCCATCCACTTTTGGATATATCGTTGCCTAAAAAGGATAAGGAAGAGATTAAGGAAAGTTTAGATATTAACCACAATAAGACGCCGATACTCGGACTTTTACCTGGAAGCAGGGATGAGGAGATTGAGAGCTTACTGCCAGCAATGATCGGGGCAGCCGAGATCATTTCCCGCGATTATCCTAACCTGTATTGTATTTTACCTTTAGCATCCACAGTGAAAGAAGATGTTGTCGCGCCCTATATAAGAAACGCCAAAATAGATATTAAAATTGAAAGACTTGACACAAAGGAAATATTAAAAATAGTGGATTTAGCTTTAATTGCCTCAGGGACAGCTACCTTAGAGGCAGCAATAATGGAAACCCCTATGGTAATAGCCTATAAGGTATCTTTCTTAAGTTATATGCTTGGTCGATTTCTCATGAGGTGGCGCTGCCAAAAAAGCTGCCCACATTGCAGGGGAAATGATGGGGCTTTAACTGTAAAGTGCCGGCCTACCTTGTCCCACACAGCGGGATGGGCAGGCCTAAAGTTAACCAAACAAAAATGTCAGTTGTCAGTCCCGATAGATCGGGATTGTCAGTTGCAAAGACAACGGACGACGGGCAACGGACTACGGACAGAAACATGTCAGATACAGTACTTATAGTAGACGATGAGCCAAGCATAATCCAATCCTTATATGGTATTCTTTCTGATGAAGGGTTTGAGGTTATGACTGCCGATGGAGGTTTGAAGGCACTGGATATAATAAAGGAAACCATTCCGGATATTATACTGCTGGATATCTGGATGCCAGATATTGACGGCATAGAAACGCTGGAGAGGATTAGGGAATTATATCCAAGTGTGCAGGTAATTATGATCTCGGGTCATGGCACTATCGAAACCGCAGTTAAGGCTACAAAATTGGGTGCCTATGATTTTATTGAAAAGCCTCTTTCGCTGGAGAAGGTCCTTTTATCAGTAAATAATGCATTGAAATACAATAGGCTGGAAACAGAACTTGATCTTCTCAAGGAGAGAGACAGACAAAGGTATCACATAACCGGACATAGTCAAACCATCACTGAGTTAAAGGAGCAAATAAAGATTGTGGCTCCAACTGATGCATGGGTTCTTATTGTTGGAGAAAATGGCACAGGTAAGGAATTAGTGGCTCATACAATTCACAGATTAAGCAAAAGGAAAGACAAACCTTTAGTTGAGGTTAATTGTGCTGCTATACCGGAAGATTTGATCGAGTCAGAACTTTTTGGACACGAAAAAGGCTCATTCACCGGGGCTACCACTATGAAGAGGGGGAAATTTGATCAGGCTAATAATGGGATGTTGTTTTTAGACGAGATTGGTGACATGAGCCTAAAGGCTCAGTCAAAGGTTCTGCGCATTTTACAAGAGCAGAGATTTGAGCGTGTAGGTGGAAACAGAACAATTAAGGTTGATGCCCGGGTTATCGCTGCAACCAACAAGAATCTGGAAGAAGAGATTGCTAAGGGAACATTCAGGGATGACCTCTACTTTCGCCTCAATGTTATACCTATTAGAGTTCCTTCATTAAGGGAGCGAGTTGATGATATACAAGAACTTGTGAATGAATTTTTGGATGAGTTTTCTATTGATACAAAAAAGGAACGCAAATTTCTAAGCCCTGAAGCCCTGGAATTGCTAAATAAATATACCTGGCCAGGGAATATCAGGGAGCTTAAAAACCTCATAGAAAGGATGGCTATTATGTATCCTGGTAAGGTAATCGATGCAAAAGATATACCCCCTCCCTTTAACACATCCAGAATTGAAGAGACTAAGCTGGGTTCCTTTTTTTCTTTTGATGGTTTTAAGGAGGCCAGAGAGATGTTTGAAAAAGACTTTATCGCTAGTAAATTAGCACAATTCGGGGGAAATATTTCTAAAACTGCAGAAGCTATAGGAATTGAAAGAAGCAATCTTCATAAAAAGATAAAGGCTTATGGACTCTGAAAGTTAAAAGTGAACTAAAATTAGAAGTTAAAATGATTTTTTTCCTTCACTTTAGGCACTTCCTGATATCTCATTTATTTTTTTCCAGAGTTCGTGTCTTCCCTGGCCTGTTTTAGCGGAAAAAGCGATGGGCGGACTAAACCCTTCCTTTATGAGCTCCTTTGAAAACAGATCAAATCGTCTGCGGGCCTCGCTTTTTGATAATTTATCTACCTTGGTAAGCACAATAATTGGTTTTATCTGAAACACCTTTAGCCAGTTCAAGAGATCTAAATCCCCTTCACTCAACTTCCGCCTTATATCGATAATGACCACAACAGCCTTTAGGTTTGATCTTTTTTTTAGATAGGTCTCGACAAGTTTTTTCCAATTTCGTCTCACATTTAATGGAACCCCTGCATATCCATAACCAGGAAGATCTGTGAGATGTAAATTTTTTCCAACTGAAAAGAAATTGATAGATCTTGTCCTGCCTGGCCTCGAACTTGTTCGAGCTAGATTTCGGGAATTAATTAGTCTATTTATAAGGGAGGATTTTCCCACATTCGATCTGCCTGCAAAGGCAATTTCAGGCCTATCTGAAGGAGGGAGTTGTTCAGGAAGGGCGGCGCTTGCCTATCTGAAGGAGGGAGTTGTTCAGGAAGGGCGGCGCTTTTTAAAAAGGAGACTTCCATCTATCTATTTTTTACAAACTGCTCTATCCTTAGGAGTGCTTCGGTGATATTTTCAAGGGAGTTTGCATAGGAAAACCTGAGATATCCTTCAGCATTACTTCCAAAATCGATTCCTGGTGCAACACCCACTCCTGCTTTCTCGAGTATCTCAAACGCCAGCTCGTAGGAATTATTGGACAGATGTTTTGCA